>JBFLXJ010000001.1 GCA_040757085.1 Bacillota bacterium
CCGCCTCTCGTCCCCCGAGCCCAGGCACAGGAACTGGGAGGAGCGGGCACGGCGCCAGTCCTTGAGCCATTCATCGTGCGTCCGGTAGCCGTTTTCCTCCAGGTGGAACTGCCGGCGGAAGAGCCTGTTTGAGCCAAAGCACATGCGGGGCACCACACGGTTGAGGTCCTGTTCCACCAGCGCCAGCCTGGACTCCAGTTGGGCCAGCCGGCGCCTCTTGTGGTGGATCTCGAACCTCAGCCCCCACCTGGACCCCGGGCCTTCGGCCTGCTCCAGTCGCTCCTTGAGGCCGGCCAGGGATTCCTCCAGTGAACGGATCTGATCTTTCAGCCTGCGCGCGTGCCTCTTCCTGGCTTCGTGGGCGGCCTTCACCTTGCCCCCCAGTACCGAGGCCACGGCGTTGAACATGCGGGCGGTGATGCCAAACGCGGGAAGGTAACGGCGCTTGCAGTCGGGCAGGGGTTCACCCCGGACGTAATGGTCACGGAAGAGGGTCCGCTCGACGCAGCCAAAGAGGGCGGCAAAGGCCTCCAGCAGGGGATACAAAGACCTGTCTTTGATTCTGGTCTCAAAGGTTACCTTCACGCCACCACACCTGCCAGTTACCCCGGACAAACCCTGCGCCGGGCCCATCTCCGCACATCGGTTCGTATGCATTATACCTGGGGGATGACCCCGTGCCAGCACCTGTTCGTCGCTTGGTTGTCGCCTGATCTCTTGCAACTATTGCTGGGAACCTGCCGAGATTGTTGAGTGTCTTGCTCGCTGCGAGCAACCCCTCAGTGGTCGCCGTACCAGTCGGGACACAGGAGACCAGTGTGCGAGAGTGCAAGCAACACAGTGGCCCGGCAACTCCCGGCTCCGCCAGATACGATGCCTGGGCCCGGACCACCTCGGCCACTGTTCGTTTGCCATCACTGCTCGCCCATACGAGCAGCGACAGGCGCGGCACACCAAATCCGGCAGCAATAAACGCTGCCGGTACGAGGGCACACTCACGCCCGCTGATTCTGGCTGCTTGCGCGCCCAATTCAGCGTTGGGACACCGTGCAACCCCGCACTCGGCAGCATCTGTTTGCTGAACTTCCCTGGGCCGTGCACCCGAGGCGGCAGCGGAGCTACGGGTTACTCACGTCGCCCCTATTCAATCTCGATGATGTCACCCTCGTAGATGTATATGTCGATCGTCCCCCTATCCTTGCCGTATATCCAGAGTTTGAAGTCGTTGCCAACCCTGGTGTAGCTGCCGAACGAGAAAGTAGCTCGCGCCTCCTGCTGCGGGAGGGCAATATAGTCGTCAAGCACATCGCGGAGATTCGCATAGCTTTGGATAGCACTTTCCGCCGGGTAGTCCCCTTGCTTTGAGGCAAATAGTACCATGGCGGTCTGGATGTTCTTGGCGTCGGTCTTGGCTGCCTTCTTCTTGGCGTTGTCGACGTAACCGCCCACCATGGGCACGGCTATGGCGACGAGGACGCCGAGGATCGTGATGACGACGACCAGCTCGATGAGGGTAAAGCCCCGCCGATCCCTCCGCAGATACCTCATTTTTGATCCGCTCCCTTCGCTCATGGGGCGTCCCGCCCCTGTAATCGATGCAGCATGATTCGCCATTTCAGGTAAAAATCCCTCCAGGTTGTTACTGATTCCCGATAACACGCTTACGGGCGCTGCCCGGCGGGAGGCACCGTCAAAGAGACGAGGATGCGGGCGGCCTCGCGGAACACGCTCTCCAGTGTTTCGGGCGAGGCGGCGACGGTGCTCTGGAACTGCGTTCGGTGGGACAGTAAGAAGGCCAGCTCCTCCACTGCCCGCCGTTTCTGCCCGGCGGCCTCGTAAGCCAGAGCCAGGTGCAGGCGGATTTGCGGTTCCCACCTGTACAGAGCCACGGCCTGCTCAAGATGCACCAGTGCTGCAGGTGTGTTACCTGCGTGAAGGTACAGACACCCTACCAGATCCCGCAGGTAAGGATCGTAGGGGTTGTCGTGCGCACCTCTGATGGCCGTGTCCAGAGCCCGGGCGAGCCAGTAAGAGTGATCCTGTGCATCATCCTCGTGGTCGCTCATCTGGCGCAGGATGTGGGCCAGCAGCATGGCGGTGCGGGGATGTCCGGGCAGAACCCACTGTGCTATCTCCGCCCGCTGCCGGGCAAGGACGAGGTTTCCCTCCTCCAGAGCATCCTGGGCTCGCTGACGGGCTACCAGGGCGCCATATGGCCTGACCCCCAGGAGCACGGCCACGAGAAGCGCCAGGGGCAGTGCCACCGGAAGTGCCCGTCGTAAGTATGCTCCCGGCCGGGCTGGAATGGGGATGCGGTATGCTGCTGCCTCGGGTGCGCCGGCGCGCACCATGATCCCCAGGAGGGTGAACAGCAGCAGCACGACCGCCGGAAACTGCAGGTCGAGGTCCACGGCGCTGTGCACCAGGATGGCGGTGACACCTGCGGCAGCCGAAGCCGTGTCGGAAGCCACGGCAGCGCGACGGCGGAAGCCCAGGCGGTACATACCCCGGACCGTGCCCGCCACTGCGACCAGCACCGCCCCACCCCCCAGCAAACCCAGCTCGGCCAGGAACTGCAGATAATCATTATGCAGCCGGTTGGCAAACAATTCCGGAGTGAGCTGAAAGGCGGTGGCCACCTGGTGGTAGGATCCGGCCCCCAGGCCGATCCAGGGACTCGTCAGGAACGCCCGGAGGCCGGAGCACCAGAATTCGAGCCGTCCCGTCCAGGAGGGGCTCCCGACCGTCGTTACCACCCGTTCGCCGGCCGTCCATAATCCCCAGGCGTGAGCCGAGACAGGAAGCCCGCGGCCCGCGGGTTGCAGGAAAAGGAGAGTGACGAAGATGGCAGTGCCGCCGATGGCCGCAGCAGCCAGGCTGCGAGCGGCATGGCGGCGGTGGGGCGCCAGCCAGAGGAAAACGCCGGCTGCGATGGGGGCGGTGAGCAGGGCACCGCGGGACCCGGTGTACAGAAAGGAAGCGACCAGCGCCGCGGCCGCAACCAGGGCAAGGACGTTCCGTTTCGCCTGATAGGTGCTGGCCAGCCCCAGGGGCACGAAGGTCAGGGCGAGGAGGTAGGCGGCGTAACTGTTGGGATAGGTGAACGGGCCGCTCATCCTGACGGCGGGAAACGATGCGGAGGCACACCAGTACTGGTAGAGTGTGTACAGGGCAAGGGTACCGCCCAGCAGGGTAAGGGCCCAGGTCAAACGGCCAGCTGACCTCTGGTCAAGGAGGCGCGAGACGCAAAGGTACAGTGTAAAGGCAGCACCCCAGAAGAGGGCCTGTTCGTAGGAATCCGACGGAGCCACCGACCAGGAGATGCTCAGGGCCATGACCAGGGGGAGTCCTGCCCAGGCATCGGGCCAGTGCAGGAGTGCTGTGCGAATCTGGCAGGGGTTGGCTGCATTGGCCATGACATGGGGGCGAACCAGGAGGTAGGCGGCGAATGTGAGCAGGAGGTAGATCAGGGTGCGGGGGCCCGTGTACCAGGACCCCAGCGGCCAGGGGGAAAACAGGATCGCTGCCGCCACCAACCAGGCTGCCACGTTCATGTTGCCGCCTCCTCGCTTGCCCGCCGGCGATCCGTGCTCGAGCCGCCTTCAGCCCACGTAGCGGAGAACCGAGAACATGGGCAGGAAGATAGAGATCATGATACCGCCCACCACCAGGCCCAGCAGGACGATCACCACCGGTTCCACCAGGGCCGTTAGACGCTGGGACAATCGTTCTGCTTCCGTCTCGAACGTTTCTGCGACCCGTACGAACATGCGGTCCAGGGCCCCGCTCTCTTCGCCCACGGCCACCATCTGGGTCACCATGGGCGGCACGAACGGTCCGGGCACGAGTCCGCCGGAAAGGCCGCGTCCCTGCTGCACGCTGGTTTCCGTGCGTTCCAGGACGTCCCGGAGCACGAGGTTGGCGGCGGCGCGGCGGGCCACGGCCAGAGCAACCGGTAAGGGCACGCCTGCTTCCAGCATGGCGGCCAGGGTGCGAGCGGTACGCGACCAGGCCTGATCCACCAGTAGCTCCCCCACCAGGGGCAGTTTGAGGAGAAGCCGTTCGTAGGTTTCTGTGACTGCACCGCGCCCCCGCAGGACGTGCCAGAGCCCCACGGCGGCCACAATCAGTGCCACGACCCCGTACCAAAAACGGCGCAAGAAAAAGCTGACGGATGCCAGGATGCGCGTGGGGAGCGGTAGCGGGGCCCCCAGGGTTTCGAACAGAGAAAGGAACCTGGGCACCACGAAGAACATGAGGAAAAACACGGCCGCGCAGGCCACCACGAGCACGATGACAGGGTACGTGAGGGAAGCCTTCACCTTGGCCACCGCTGCCTCCTCGCGCTGAAAGTGATCGGCCAGGCGGTTGAGCACGTCTTCCAGGTTGCCGCCCACCTCCCCTGCCGCCACCATGTTGGACAGGACCTCGGGAAACACGGGGCCCTGGGCGTGCAGGGCTGCGCTGAAGGTGTCCCCTGCTTCCAGCCGGGATATCACCCGGCCCAGCACCGTGCCCAGGCGGGAGCCGCGGTACTGGTGCTGGAGTACGCCCAGGGAGGTGATGAGGGAGATGCCGGCCGCCAGCATGGTGGCGAGCTGGCGGCAGAACCTTGCCAGCTCTGCCCTGCCCAGGGGCCGGCCGGGGAGCCTCAGTTCTCGCCGAACTACGGTGCCCAGGTCCCGGTCGATCTCCAGGTGCGTAACCACCAGAGCCCGGGATCTCAACTGGGCCAGTGCCGCCTGCCGGTCCGGTGCCTCCAGCCGCCCCCGGACGACCCGTCCTTCCTTATCTCGCGCCCGGAAACTCCACGAGGGCACGCCCGATCCCCCCGCCCGGCGCCGCTATTCGCCGGGTGTATTCGGCCTCAGAAATGATCCCCGCTTGCCAAAGGCGGGCCAGAGACTGGCGCATGGTCATCATCCCCATGGAGCCCCCGGTTTCCAGCACCGTCGCGAGCTGGTGGATCTTTCCCTCCCGGATCAGGTTGGCTGCGGCCGCGGTGCACACCAGCAGTTCGAAGGCGGCGACCCGCCCCGACCCGTCCGCCCGCGGGATCAGCTGCTGAGCGGCTACGCCCAGGAGGCACCCGGCCAGCTGGACGCGCACCTGATTCTGCTGTGCTGCCGGGAAAGCGTCCACGATACGGGCCACTGTTTGGGCGGCATCGATGGTGTGCAGGGTCGCCATGACCAGGTGGCCCGTCTCGGCTGCGGTGATGGCGGTGGCCATGGTGTCCAGGTCGCGCATCTCCCCGATCATGATCACGTCCGGGTCCTGCCGCAGGGCGGCCCGGAGGCCGTCGGCGAAACTGCGCGTGTCGCCACCGACCTCCCGCTGGTGCACCACACTGCGCCGATGGCGGTGCAGATACTCGATAGGGTCTTCCAGAGTGATGATGTGGCGTTCTGAGTTCCGGTTGATGGTATCGATGAGAGCCGCCAGAGTGGTGGACTTGCCGCTGCCCGCGGGCCCGGTGACCAAGAGGAAGCCCTTGGGAGAAAATGCCATCCGGACCAGGGCAGGAGGGAGCCCCAATTCCTCGGGGGACGGCACTTCCGTGGGAATGAGCCTCACCGCGAACGCCACCGTGCCCCGCTGCATGAACACGTTGACCCGGAACCTGCCCAGTCCGGGAACGCCATATGAGAAGTCGAGTTCGCCCCGGCTCTCGAATTGAGCCCGCTGCTCGGGGGTGGTGACTTCGTCGACGAACCCCCTCACCTGTTCGGGGCTCAGGTCCGGTAGTGAAGTGCGCTCGAGCCTGCCGTCCACCCGCAACACGGGAGGAAGACCCGCACCCAGGTGCAGGTCCGAAGCCCCGCGGGCGACAGCATGACGCAGCAGATCGTTCATCGTCACGGGTAGAGTTCACTCTCCTCCGAATGCTACCCGCCTGGCCTCTTCCAGGGAAATGAGGCCCAGCAACGCCTTCTGAACCGCGTCCTGCTCCAGCGTGCGCATGCCGTGCTCTACCGCGTACTGGTGAATGGCCGCCGCCGGTTGCCGGGCGAGAACCAGATCGCGTACCCCCTGGTCCACGGTCAACAGTTCGAAGATCCCCACCCGGCCCAGGAAACCGCGCCCCTCGCAGCGGGGGCACCCTTCTGCCCGCCTCACCTCAAGGGGCCCGGCGGGCAATCCCAGCGAGAGTCTCTCGGGGGCGTCTTCGGGTAGCAGGTAGCTTGCGGCACAGTGGGGACACAGGCGTCTGGCCAGCCGCTGGGCCAGCACCGCCCGCAGGGAAGACGCGACCAGGAACGGCTCCAGGCCCATGTCCAGCAGCCGGCTCACGCTCTGGGCTGCCCGGCCCGTGTGAAGGGTGCTCAGCACCAGGTGCCCGGTGAGGGCGGCCCGCACGGCTATCTCCGCAGTGTCGGGATCCCGGATCTCACCGACCATGATGATGTCGGGATCCTGGCGTAAGATGGCGCGCAGCGCCGTCGCGAAGGTCAGCCCTGCCTTTTCGTTGATCTGCACCTGGTTAACGCCCGGGATGTGATACTCCACGGGGTCCTCCACGGTGACCAGGTTGAGGGCGGGGTCGTTCAGCCAGTTCAGGGAAGCGTGCAGGGTGGTGGTTTTGCCCGAACCTGTGGGCCCGGTGACGAGCACCATGCCGCGTACCTGCTGCAGGGTTTCCCGGTAGGCGTCCTGCACGTCGGGCAGGAAGCCCAGGTCTTCCAGCCGGGTGATGGCCTGCGCCCGGTCCAGGACCCTGATAGTCACCTTTTCACCGTAGACGGTGGGTAGGGTGGAGACACGCAGGTCCACAGACCGCCCCTCGTGTTCCACCCGGAAACCACCGTCCTGGGGCAGGCGCCGGACGGAGATGTCCATGCCGGCCATGAGCTTGATGCGCGAAATCGCGGGGGCCTGGGCACCCCGGGGTACTTCGAGGACCTCACGCAGGAGCCCGTCGATCCGGAACCTCACCCGAGCCCCATTCTCGTGCGGTTCGATATGCACGTCCGACGCCCGGGCAGAAACGGCCTGTTCGATGATGCTGCTGACCAGCTTCACCACGGGTGCCTGTTCTACCAGTTCGCGCAGCCGGAAGACTTCGATCTCCTGGGGCCCGGCTGCCTGCAGGGTCTCTTCCAGGGCCTCCAGCTGGTACGCGCGTCGGAGCGCTTCCTCGAGCGCCCGGGCGGGTACGACGACAGGCTGTACCGCCAGGCCGGTGAGCAGCCTGACGTCTTCCTGGGCCAGCAGATCCAGGGGGTTAGCCATGGCCAGTTCCAGGACATTGCCCCGCCGGGCCAGGGGGATCACCCGGTGCCGCCTGGCCACCTGCTCGGGGATCAGTTTGACCGCCTCCCGCTCGTACGCCACGGTAGGGGAAAAGCGCAGGCCCAGCTGCTCGGCCAGGGCCCTGGCCAGGTCTTCTTCGGTGATGAACCCCATCCGCATCAGGGTTTCGCCCAGCTTGGCCCCGGACCGCCGTGCCTCTTCCAGCGCCTGCTGAAGCTGGGCGCTATGTATGCGTCCTGATTGGACCAGGATTTCCCCCAGGCGCTTGGGTGGCATGCCGACCGCCTCCTGCAACACAGGCGAGCTACCACCGTCTCCGGCAATAGAGGTGGCACCGTGTCCGCCTCTCGACAGCCTTCGACTTCTCGTTCGCTGAAATCCTGCCGAATCCTGCTCAACGCGGTGCTTGCCTGGGGCGGGGGGGAAAAGATATAATGACGCAAAGGCGATGAAGGGGAGGAGTAGGGCCGTGTCCCGCCCCAGAGAGGGGGATCCCTGGTTGCGAGGTCCCCTGACGGGAAGGTCCGAACGTCGCCCCCCAAGCAGTCCGGCCGAGCCGCGGGGGACATCAGCCCTGGCCGGTGTCCCCGGTGCCGTAGGTCGGACCGGGTTCTCCCGTTAACGAGAAGAGAGGGCTGCCCTGGCAGCAGCAAGGTGGTACCGCGGGCCTCTTCCGTCCTTGCACGGGAGAGGCCTTTCCCATGATATGTGCAGAGTGACGAGGAGGGGGAGACCCGTGCAGGCGAGATTGCCTCCCGTGTATGACCCGAAGGCGGTGGAGGAACAGCGTTACCGGTTCTGGATGGAGGGGCGTTACTTTGCGGCCCGGGTGAACCGGGCGCGGGAGCCCTTCTGCATCGTCATCCCGCCTCCCAATGTGACCGGTTCGCTCCACATAGGGCATGCGCTGGACAACACCATGCAGGACATCCTGATCCGGTGGCGGAGGATGCAGGGGTACGAAACTCTGTGGCTGCCCGGCACCGACCATGCGGGCATCGCCACCCAGCACGTGGTGGAAAAGAGGCTGGCCAGGGAGGGCCTGAGCCGGCACGACCTGGGTCGGGAGAAGTTTCTGGAGCGGGTCTGGGAGTGGAAAAACGAGTATGAGTCCACCATCATTTCCCAGTTGCGCCGCCTGGGGGCGTCCTGCGACTGGTCCCGCACCCGCTTCACCATGGACGAGGGTTGCTCGCGGGCGGTGCGGGAAGTGTTCGTGCGGCTGTGGGAGAAGGGGGTAATTTACCGGGGCGAGTACATCGTGAACTGGTGCCCGGAGTGCCGCACGGCCCTCTCCGACCTGGAGGTGGAACGGGAGGAAGCGACCGGCCGGCTGTGGTACGTCCGCTACCCCTACGCCGATGGGTCCGGGTACCTCACGGTGGCCACCACCCGCCCGGAGACCATCCTGGGAGACGTGGCGGTGGCGGTGCACCCCGACGATGGGCGCTACCGGGACATCGTGGGGAGGACGGTCGTGGTACCCATGGTGGACCGGCCCGTCCCCGTCATTGCCGACCGGGCGGTGGATCCTGACTTTGGCACCGGGGCGGTTAAGATCACCCCGGCGCACGACCCCGACGACTTTGAGGTGGCCGCCCGCCACGGGTTGGCAGCCATCGCCGTCATTGACGCCGACGGCAATATGACGGCAGAGGCCGGGCGGTACGCGAAGATGACCAGGGAGCAATGCCGGCGGGCGATCCTGGATGACCTGCGGGCGGCCGGGCTCATCGAAAGAGAGGAAGAGCACACCCTGGCCCTGGGCCACTGCTACCGCTGTGACACGGTGGTGGAGCCGCTGCTTTCCCGGCAGTGGTTCGTGCGCATGAAGCCCCTGGCGGAACCGGCCATCGAGGCGGTCAAACAGGGTGACATCGTCATCGTCCCCGAACGCTTCACCCGGGTATACCTGAACTGGCTGGAGAACATCCGGGACTGGTGCATATCCCGCCAGATCTGGTGGGGCCATCGCATTCCCGCCTGGCACTGCCTCCGGTGTGGCCAAATCACCGTGTCGCGCACCGATCCTGCGGCCTGCGCCCACTGCGGCAGCGACCGCCTGGAGCAGGACGAGAGCGTGCTGGACACCTGGTTTTCTTCCGCCCTGTGGCCGTTTTCCACCCTGGGATGGCCCGATCGCACCCCGGAACTTGAGTACTTCTATCCCACTTCGGTGCTGGTGACGGGGTACGACATCCTCTTCTTCTGGGTGGCCCGCATGATATTCATGGGCCTGGAGTTCATGGGCAAGAAGCCCTTTCACTTCGTCCTCCTGCACGGGCTGGTGCGCGACGCCGAAGGCGAGAAGATGTCCAAATCACGCGGCACCGGCATCGATCCCATGGACGCCATCGAGAAGTACGGGGCAGACAGCCTGCGCTTTTCCCTGATCATGGGCAACACGCCCGGGAACGACTTCCGGTTTTACTGGGAGAAAGTGGAGGGTGCCCGTAACTTCTGTAACAAGCTGTGGAACGCCGCCCGCTTCGTACTCATGAACCTGGACGACTTCGACCCGGAGGCCCGGGCTCCCCTGGCTCTGGCGGATCGCTGGATCCTGAGCCGTTACGCGCGCGTGCGCGACGAGGTCACCGGGTTGCTGGAGCAATTCCAACTGGGAGAGGCGGCCCGGGTGCTGTACGACTTTATCTGGGACGAGTACTGCGACTGGTATATAGAGATGAGCAAGGGTCGCCTGGCCCAGCCCGGTCCGGGCAGGGCGGCTGCCCAGCGCACCCTGTGGCTGGTGCTGGAGGGCATCCTGCGCCTCTTGCACCCATTCATCCCCTTCATCACCGAAGAGATCTGGCAGCGGCTTCCCCACGAGGGTCCCGCCCTGGTGGTGGCGCCCTGGCCGGGGAGCAGGCCCGATCTGGTGGACCAGGCGGCTGAGGAACAGGTGACCCTGTGGATGGAGGTGACGCGGGCGATCCGCAACCTGAGGGCCGAGGTGGGCGTGGGGCCGGGACAGCCGGCCGCGGCTCTGGCGCACGCAGATCCCGAGACGGTGCGGGTCCTGGCCGCGGGGCGCGACATCATTTCCCGCCTGTCCTGGAGCGCGCCCTTTGAGGTAATGCGGGCCGACGAAGGACGACCCGCGCGCGCCGTGGCGTCCGTGGTGCGGGGGGTGGAAGTGTTCGTCCCCCTGGAAGGCGTGGTGGACGTGGCGCGCGAGGTGGAACGCACCCGCGCCCAGATCCGGCAGGCCGAAGCCGAACTGGAGCGGGTGGAAGCCCGGCTCTGCAATCCCCAATTCCTCGAGAGAGCGCCACAGGAAGTGGTGGACGAAATGCGGGCCCGCCAGCAGGAAGCGCTGGAGAAGGTGCGGAAACTCAGGGAGCGACTGCAGCTGCTGGAGGGCTAACCCCGGTGCGGGTCGGCCTGGCGAGCTCTGCAAGGGGAGGCTGCGCACGCACGGGCGCTGCGGGACCTGCGAGGGGCGAGAACAAGCAGCGGGGGTGCGGGCAGGGCAGGGAGAGGAGCCGGGGAATGGATTACGAAGAAGCGCTTGAGTACATCCACGGTCTGGGCCGCTTTGGTTCCCGGCTGGGGCTGGAGCGCATCAGCAGGCTTTTGGAGCTGGCTGGCCACCCGCAGGCCGATTTGCGGGTGATACACGTGGCTGGCACCAACGGCAAAGGGTCGGTAACCGCCATGGCCGCTTCCGTGCTGGGAGCCGCAGGGCACCGGGTAGGGATGTACATTTCGCCTTACCTGGAGGATTTCCGGGAGCGCATACAGGTGGACGGCCAGTGTATCCCGGAGCGCGAAGTGGCCGCCTGGGTGGAACGCCTGCGCCCCCTGGTAGAGAGGGTAGTGGACGGCGGCCTTGACCACCCCACCGAGTTCGAGTTCATCACCCTGCTGGCCATGTGTTACTTTGCTGCCCGGCGGGTGGACTACGTGGTGCTGGAAGTGGGACTGGGCGGGCGGTTTGATGCCACCAACGTGGTGGCGGAGCCGCTGGCCTGCGTCATATCCAACATCGCCCTTGACCACACCGATCGGCTCGGTCAGACCATAGCCGAGATTGCCTTCGAGAAGGCCGGCATCATCAAGCCCGGCCGCCCGGTGGTGACCGGTGCCCGTGATCCCGAGGCCCTGGAGGTCATCGCGCGGGTGGCCCGCGACAAGGGGGCACCCCTTTTCGTGGCCGGGCAGGATTTCACGTGGCAGGAGAGGTATTGTGACTGGCGGGGCCAGAAAGTCGATCTCCGTTGCCCGGGCCGCGATTTCCGCGACCTTTACATCCCCCTGGTGGGTCGCCACCAGCAGTCCAACACCGCCTGTGCGGTCACGGCCCTGGAGGTGGGTGTACCCGGTCTGCCCGAAAAGGCGGTGCGGGAGGGGGTGGCGGGTTGCCGGTGGCCAGGCAGGCTGGAGGTGCTGGGGGAACATCCCCTGGTGGTAATAGACGCCGCCCACAATCCCGACGGCGCAGCTGCCCTGCGGCAGGCTCTGGAACTGTTTCCCCGGCGGCGGCTGGTGATGGTGCTCGGCATCCTCAAAGACAAGAATGCCGAGGCCATGGTGCAGCTCCTGGCTCCCGGTGTCGACCTGCTCGTGGCCACCTCGCCGGCCGGACCGCGGGCCGGGAATCCGGAACGCATCGCCGATCTGGCCCGTCCCCTTTGTGGAAAGGTGGCGGTGGAACCCGACCTGGCTTTGGCGCTGGAACTGGCACTGGCAGCTGCTTCCCCCGATGACATGGTGCTGGTGGCGGGGTCCATCTACCTGGTAGGGCCGGCCCGGGCCCTGTTGCGGGCCCGTCTGGCTTCGAGCGCCAGTCCGACGTGCGCATAAAGCGCCAGCGGTGGCCAATAATACCAGATGATGCCATATCAGTCTGCGAAAGGAATCCCGTCGGGCGTGGCGAAATCTGTAGGCGTGTGTCCGTTCCTGGTGAGGGAAGGGGGGAAATCCCATGCGGCGCCGGACGAGGGAGGGGGTGTCCCTGGTGGTCCTTCTCCTGGCGGGTCTCGTCCTGGGCACCCTGGTGGGGGAGATCTTGGGGGCTCGATTTCCCGCTCTGGCCGTGCTATCCCAGAGTAGGGGAATTGCCCTCGGACCCTGCTCCTTTGACCTGCGGGTGATATCTTTCACCGTAGGCCTGGGCTTGCAGGTCAACCTCCTGGGAGCGGCAGGGGCACTGGTGGGGATCATCCTCTGGTGGCGCAGGTAGTCCTGGGCAAGGGGGAGGAATCGCGCAGGGGTGGTGAGGTAGCCCTGTGCGATGGAAGCGCGGGTGGCCTGCGCAAGGCGGCTCCCCATCCCGGTCGTCTAAGAGAGAGGGAAGGAGCGCCCTACCCTGGAAAACCGGTACACCATGAGGGACCTCCCACCGGACGACCGCCCGCGGGAGAAGCTCATGCGGCACGGTGCGGAGGTGTTGTCCACGTCCGAACTGCTGGCGGTGGTACTGGGAAGCGGAAGCGAGGGGCAGTCGGCCCTGAGTCTGGCCCGTAGCCTTCTGGAGGAAGCCGGGGGCACCCTGTCCGGTCTGGCTACCCTGTCCGTCCAGGATCTGATGCGGTGGCACGGTATGGGACCTGCCAAGGTGGCCCGGGTGCGGGCCACGGTGGAGCTGGCACGGCGGCTGTGGGCGGAGGAGGCGGGCTCACGCCCCGTGGTGCACAATGCCGAGGACCTGGCTGCCCTGGTGGTGCCCAGGCTGCGTTACCTCGACCGGGAACACCTGCTGGTGGTCATGCTGGACGCCTCCAACCGTGTGGTAGGGGTGGAGACGGTGTCTGTGGGTGATCTCACCTCCTCTATTGCCCACCCGCGGGAAGTGTTCAAGCCCTGCATCCGGCGCAACGCGGCTGCGGTTGCCCTGGCCCACAATCATCCTTCCGGTGACCCCCGGCCCAGCGAGGACGACGTGCAGGTAACCCAACGTATGATCGCGGCCGGGAAGTTGCTGGGGATAGAAGTGCTGGACCACGTCATCCTGTCTGACCACGGATACATCAGCCTGCGTCAAGCGGGGTTCGGGTGGGAGAAAGGGGAATAGCAGTGTTTTCGACGATCTACAAGTGGTTGTCGCACGACCTGGGCATCGACCTGGGCACCGCCAACAGCCTGGTGCACGTACGGGGAAGGGGGATCGTCCTGCAGGAACCATCCGTGGTGGCCATGGAGCGGGACGGCAGGGCGGTCCTGGCCGTGGGGGAAGAAGCCAAGCGCATGATCGGTCGCACACCCGGCAACATCGTGGCCGTGCGTCCCATGAAGGACGGGGTGATCGCCGACTTCGACGTTACCATGACCATGCTGCGCTACTTCATCCACAAGGCCCTGCCCAACCGCGGGCTGGTGCGTCCCCGCGTGGTGGTGGCTGTGCCCAGCGGGGTTACCGAAGTGGAGCGCAGGGCTGTGGTGGATGCCACCTTGCAGGCGGGAGCCCGGGAGGCCTATCTGATCGAGGAGCCCATGGCTGCGGCCATCGGGGCGGGGCTTCCGGTGGAGGAGCCCACCGGCAACATGGTGGTGGATGTGGGGGGCGGTACCACCGAGGTGGCCATCATTTCCCTGGGGGGAATCGTTACCTGCCGTTCCATCCGGGTGGCCGGGGATGAGATGGACGAGGCCATCGTGTCGTACATCAAGCGCACGTACAACCTGCTCATCGGGGAAAGGACAGCCGAGGAGATAAAGATCCAGATCGGCTCAGCGTTCCCCGGGTACGATGATCAGGACATGGAAGTGAGGGGGCGGGATCTGGTCACCGGCCTGCCTCGCACCCTGCGCGTCACGGCGGAGGAAATCAGGCGGGCTCTGAGCGAGCCGGTGGGGGCCATTCTGGAGGCCATCCGTACCACCTTGGAGCGTACTCCTCCCGAACTGGCCTCGGATATCATGGATCGGGGGATATTCCTCACCGGCGGAGGCTCTCTCCTGAGGGGCTTGGATCGCCTGGTGGCGGAGGAAACGGGTATGCCCGTGCACCTGGCGGAGGAGCCCTTGTTGTGTGTGGCCCGGGGGACCGGGAAGGCGCTGGAGGAGATCCACACCCTGCGCAAAGTGCTCCTTAGCCCTCGCAGAGGGTGATCGGCAGGGAGGAGACGCCATGCGGATCGCCGGGGCCAGGATCGCGGCCGCCCTCGGGGTGGGCTTGCTGGTAGTTTTCCTGGCCGGCCTCACCGCCGCCGAGAGAGAGCGGGTCACTGCGTTTGAGCAGGCGGTGCGGGAAGGCCTGCGTCCCGCCCTGCTTGTGGTGGCCCGGGCGTCGGACACGCTGAAGGGGACGGTTACCACTCTGGTCTCTTTGCCCGAGATCAGGGAGCGGCAAAAGGAACTCGAGCGGGAGGCGGCCCGAGCCCGCGACCTGGAGCGACGGCTGGCGGTGCTGGAAGAAGAGAACCGCCGGCTGCGGGCACTGCTTGGTTTCCGGCCCCCGGTGCCGGGGCAGGTGGTGGGGGCACGGGTTGTGGGGCGAAATGCCGACAACTGGCTCAGCCGGGTGGTGATCGACCAGGGGACCGGAGCGGGCATATGCAGGGACGCCGCAGTGCTGACAGAAGAGGGGCTGGTGGGTAGGGTGTCTTCCCCGGGACCGTACCAGTCTGTGGTCACCCTCCTTTCCGACCCAGGTAGCGCGGTGGCCGCCATGGTGGCCAGCACCCATGACGCCGGGGTGTGTTACGGGCAGGTGGGCACCGACCTTTTGCGCATGCGCTTTTTCTCCCGGGACGCCCGCGTGGCCCCCGGCGACCAGGTGGTGACATCGGGGCTGGGTGGGGTGTTTCCTCCCCACCTGATGGTGGGCACGGTGGTGGAAACCTTCCGCGGCGACTACGGCCTGGTGCAGTATGCCACGGTCAGGCCCGCCGCCGACCTCAATCGTCTCGGGGAGGTGCTGGTCCTGGTACCCACCCCCGCCGGCACGCCGGTACCGGGTGGCGCTTCCGTCCCCGGGGGTGCTCCCCCTCCCGGCGCCGCTTATGGGGCGGGGGGACCTCGATGACGAGGGTGCTCGCTGCAGTGGGCATGGTCGCCCTGGTGGCTGTTTTCCAGTTGGGTGCGGCGCCGCGCCTGGCCGTTCTGGGGGTGAAACCCGACTTCCTCCTCCTTGCCGTGATCGGGTTTGCCCTCTGCCGGGGGACGGTGGCCGGTTGCCTGCTGGGCGCTGGCGCGGGGCTGGTCGAGGACATCGTGGCGGGGCAGTACCTGGGGGTGCGGGCTCTATCCTTCGCGCTGGTCGGTCTTGGCACCGCTCGGGCCCGTGCCCGCATCTTCGGCGATCAACCCCTGGTGCCAGTGGTGGCGGCCGTGGGGGGCACGGTACTGGCCGAGTTAGCGAGCTGGGCCATGTGGCGGATTCTGGGACTGCCCCTCCCCCTGGGGACGGGCCTGGTGCGGGTGGTGCTGCCGGCCAGCCTGTATAACGGTCTGATCGCTCCCCTGATCCCGGGATGGTGGGTGAGGCGCGAGCAACGGGGGCACGAGGTGAGGGCCGGTGCCTGAGGGATGGGACAGGCGCATACACCGGCTGGTGTTCGTGGTCATGGGGGTATTCCTGGTCCTGGCTCTATCCCTTGCCTATCTGCAACTGGGTCCTGCCTCCGAGACGTATCGCCGTCTGGCCGACCGCAACCGCATCCGCATCCTGGACATTCCCGCCCCCCGGGGTGAGATATTCGATCGCAACGGCTGCGCCCTGGCCACCAACCGTCCGGCTTTCGGGCTTTCCCTCGTGTTCCTGGGGTGGGACGAGGTGCGCCAGAGTGCCGCCAGGCTGGGGGAACTCCTGGGCCTGGACCCAGCGCGGGTGCAAGAGCGCGTCAGGGCGCAGGGGTACCGGCTGTACCAGCCCGTCCGCATCCTGGACGACCTTACTCCCGAGCAGCAGTCGGTGGTGGAGGAACACAGCTCCGAATTGCCCGGGGTGGTGATCGAAGTGCGTCCCCGGCGGTACTATCCCCTGGGTACCACCGCTGCCCACGTGCTCGGGTACCTGCGTGAGGTCGGCCCGGAGGAACTGAGTCAGAAGGGGTATAAACTGGGGGACATGATAGGACGGTCGGGACTGGAGGCTGCCCTCGAAGAGTCCCTGCGGGGGCAGGACGGGGGAAGGCAGGTGGAGGTCAACCACCGGGGGTTCCCGGTGCGGGACATTCCCCCGGTTACCCACCCCGTGCCCGGCAAGGACGTCTACCTCACCATCGACCTGGAGCTGCAGCAGGCGGCGGAAAATGCCCTGGCCCGGACCATAGGGCGGCTGCAGGAGAAGTATCCGGGGGCGCGGGCGGGGGCGGTGGTAGCCCTCGATGTGCACACCGGCGAGGTGCTCGCCCTGGTGAGTTACCCCGCCTTTGACCCCAACGTGTTCACCCGGCCCGTGGCGGCGGACGAGTGGGCCCAGCTCACCTCTCCCGACCGTCCCCTGTGGAACCGCGCCATCGGAGGTGTGTACGCTCCCGGGTCCACCTTCAAGATGGTCACCGCCATCGCCGCCCTGATGGAAGGGAAGGTCACGCCCGAAGAAAAGGTGGTGTGCCGGGGCTTTCACCCGGTGAGCGCGAGTTGGTCGCGACCCAAACGGTGCTGGGTGCGGGCGGGGCACGGCCCGGTAGACCTGCACCAGGCCATCGCCAAATCCTGTGACGTCTACTTCTACGAGATGGCCCGGAGGGTGGGAGTGGATGGCATTGCCAAATGGGCGACTGCCTTTGGCTTGGGGCAGAAAACGCACATTGGGTTGGCGGGCGAGGCGGCCGGGGTGGTGGCCAGCACGGCATACAAGGAGTGGGCATATCACGCCCGCACGAGTGACGGCAGTCGCCTCTTCCCCTGGATCGACACGCCACGCTGGCAGTATCCGGCCGAGGACATGGACGCGGCCATCGGCCAGGGATTCCATAGCTTCACCCCCCTGCAGATGGCGGTGTACACGAGTATGCTGGCCAACGGCGGGGTGAGGTACCGTCCCCAGCTGGTGCGGGAGGCGAGGGATGCGGCCGGGAACACGCAAGAGTTCGCGCCCCAGGAGGAGGGGAGGGTGGAACTGCCCGGCCCGGTTTGGGACGCGGTGCGCGCGGGGATGCGGGCGGTTACCCTGCCCGGGGGCACGGCGGGAGGAGTGTTTGCCGGGTTCCCCGTGGCCGTGGCGGGCAAGACGGGGACAGCGGAAAACCCTCATGGTGACGACCACGCCTGGTTCGTCTGTTACGCGCCTTACCAGGAGCCCAGGATTGCGCTGGCGGTGCTGATCGAGCAGGGCGGCCACGGGACGGCGGCAGCGGCGGTGGCACGCGACGTCCTGACCCAGTTCTTCCACGTGGAAGCCACCATCCTCCCCGGCAGCACTATCACCACCGGTGAGTGATCGGCAGGAATTGGCGGGCTTGCGCAGAATTGGTAGCAAGTGGTGGTTTGCTACCGGAGGTTGGCTGCCGATGGAGGAAGGTCCGGCGTTGCTCAACGTGGGTCGCTGCCTGGTGATGCGGGTCCCGTCGGAGGCAGGGTGGCAGCGTATGATGACTATCCTCAACGAACTGAAAGAGGGCCGGGGCGAGGAAGTCATCCTCGATACGGGACCCCAGGTCCTGGGCGCCCGGCAGCTGGTGGAACTGGAGCGCATCCTGAGCGCGCGGGGGTACCGGCTGGTGCGGGTGGTGCACGGACCGGCCCAGGCGGGAGGGCGTGCCTCTGAGAGCCGCTGCCCCGCCGCAGGGGGCGGACAGGGGCCAGCCCTGAGCGCGAGGGACCAAGGGGCCGTGGCAGCGGGTGGGGCGGAGAGTGCTCCCCGCGGGCGAGGGCGGGTGCGAGAACCGGGGGAGCGCACGCTGGTGAGGAGAGGGCCCCTGCGCTCCGGGCAGGTCATCCACTACCGGGGCAATGTGGTCATCCTGGGGGATGTGAATCCCGGGGCCCAGGTGGTGGCGACCGGGGACGTGATCGTCCTGGGGGCCCTGCGGGGGGTGGCTCACGCGGGAGCGGACGGTTCCCGGGGGGCGGTGGTAGCGGCCCTGCGGCTGTGTCCCACTCAGCTGCGCATCGCTGACCTCATCCGGCGTGCTCCCGAGGGCGACCGCGAGCGGGAACACAGGCCCGAGCTTGCCCGGGTACGGGAGTCGGAAATCGTGGTGGAATCCCTGTAGTACCCAGGAGTCGCCGATCTGCGGGGGGATGGGGATGGGCGAGATATGGGTGATCACGTCGGGTAAGGGCGGGGTGGGCAAGACCACGGCCACCGCCAACCTGGGAGCCGGTCTGGCCCTCCTGGGCAAGCGGGTGGCCATGGTCGATGCGGACATCGGTCTGCGCAACCTGGATGTGGTGATGGGCCTGGAGAACCGGATCGTTTACGACCTGGTGGACGTGGCGGAGGGGTATTGCCGCCTCAAGCAGGCCCTGGTTAAGGACAAACGAGTCGAGGGGCTTTACCTGCTGCCTGCGGCCCAGACCAAGGACAAGACGGCAGTCAGCCCGGAGCAAATGCGCAGTCTGTGCCAGGAACTGGCCCGTGAGTTCGATTTCGTGCTGGTCGATTCCCCGGCGGGCATAGAGCAGGGATTCCGCAACGCTGTCGTGGCAGCAGAGAAGGCTCTCATCGTCACCACCCCCGAGGTGGCGGCCGTGCGCGACGCCGACCGGGTGATCGGGCTCCTGGAGGCGGCGGAGATGGCCCCTCCCCTGTTGCTCATCAACCGGGTGCGGGGAGACATGGTGCGCAGGGGCGACATGATGAACATCAACGACATGATCGAAGTGCTGGCCATCGAAGTGCTGGGGGCCATCCCGGAGGACGAGCAGATCATAGTATCAACCAACCGGGGGGAGCCTGCTGTCCTCATGCCGCATTCTCGGGCCGGACAGGCCTTCCGCCTGGTTTGCCGGCGGCTGCTGGGCGAGGATGTCTCCCTGCCCAACGTCTGGGAACCGGACGGGTGGCTGCTCAAGCTGCGGCGACTGATCGGGGCAGGAAACCGTTGAGGGGAAGGGGGGAGCGGGCGTGTTCAACTGGAGGGGGCGTGGCCAGCCGACGATTTCCCCCAGCAGGGAGGTAGCCAAAGAACGCCTGCGCCTGATCCTGGTGCACGACCGGGCGGGCTGCTCTCCCGAACTATTGCAGGCCCTCAAGGAGGAGATGGTGATGGCCATTTCCAGGTACCTGGAGGTTGAGAGGGAGGGAATCGAGATCCGGCTTGTATCGGGCGAGAAGCAGGCAATGCTCGCAGCCAATATCCCTATCAGAGCGGTACGGCGAGCTGGTGTGTCCGTATGACCCTTACGGTTTCTCGGCCCCGGGCGTGGTTGCGCAATCTCGACCTGGGACTTGTGGGCGCGACGGCGGGCCTGGTGGTGTTCTCTCTGGCCGCCATCGCCAGTGCTTCGTACAGCATGAACCCCGACGACCGGTTATTCTTCGTGCGCAGGCAGGCTCTCTGGCTGCTGGTGGCTGTGGCGGTGGCCGTGCTGACAAGGTTGGTCGATTACCGGGTCATCGTGGCCTGGGCTGCACCCCTGTACCTGGTGAATCTGGCCCTCCTGGCTGCGGTGCTGGTAGTGGGGCGGGAGGCTCAGGGGGCCCAGCGCTGGATTCCCCTGGGACCATTTGACCTTCAGCCTTCCGAGCTGGCCAAGCTCCTCACCATCGTGACCCTGGCGGCTCACCTTGGCCGCCGGGAAGTCCCGCTGCGAGGCCTGCGGGAGGCCCTGCCCTACGTGGCGCATGTGCTCGTGCCCCTGCTGCTTATCGTCGTGCAGCCCGACCTGGGAACTTCCCTGGTGCTGGGAGCAGTGCTGCTGGGCATGCTCTACGCTGCCGGAGTTCCCGGGGGCCGGCTGGTGGCGATGGTGGGGGCGGGGCTGTCTGTGGCCGCCCTGGCCATATGGGCTCATCTGACCTGGGGTTTTCCCCTTCCCCTGCGCGACTATCAGTTGAACCGCCTGCTGGTTTTCCTGCAGCCCGGTCGCGATCCCCTGGGGGCGGGTTACCACCTTCTGCAGTCGAAAATAGCCATCGGCTCCGGAGACTTTTGGGGCAAGCGGCTGTTCTACGGTACCCAGAACCAGCTCAACTTCCTCCCCAACCGGCATACGGACTTCATTTTTTCGGTCATCGGCGAGGAACTGGGGTTTGCAGGAGGAATCGCTGTTCTGGGGTTGTATTGTTATCTTGTGTACCGCGTGTTGCGGGTGGCTCGGCTGGCCGGTGACGTCCACGGGGGTCTATTGTGTGTGGGGGTAGCTTCCATGCTGGCCTTCCACGTGCTGGTGAACGTGGGGATGACGATGGGGATCATGCCGATTACAGGTATTCCCCTGCCCTTCATCAGCTACGGAGGCAGCAGCCTGGTCACCAGCATGATGGGCATCGGATTGGTCCTCAACGTCTACGGCCGCAGGCAGAGGATTCGTTTCTAGGCTGTGGACGTGGGTAATATGGCGCCGCAAGGGGCGAGAAGGAGGAGAGACGATGGCTCTGAAGATCACGGCGGACTGCGTGAGCTGTGGGGCGTGTGAGCCGGTGTGCCCGAACTCGGCCATCAGCCCGGGGGACGATGTGTACGTCATCGACCCGGACAAGTGCACGGAATGCTACGGTTGGCACGCCGAACAACAGTGTGCCTCGGTATGTCCTACCGACGCCTGCCTGGAGGATCCCGACCACAAGGAAAGCAAGGACGAATTGCTGGCTAAGTTCCAGCGCCTGAATCCCGGCAAGGAGCCGGAGAACGCGGACAATTGGCAGCCCCTGGGGCGGTCGGCCTAGGAGTCCTGGGAGGGCGCGGACGGAGACCCGGCCACCGGCCGGGTCTCTTCGATTTCGTCCCACCCGGCCTGTTCCTGTATGCCGCTGCGGGTCTCGTGCGAGCAGTCAGAACGGGCATCGATGAGTTCGAGTAGCCGGGGAACGAGGTCAAGCAGCCGCTCCACCGGGCCCGAGGCGGCGACAGGCAGGACCGTACACTGTCCCGGCTGGATGACGATCACGGCGCACGGGGTGGAACGGAGGCTGAGCACCAGGTTCGCGCCTCTGCTTCCTGCCAGGCAACTCACCGTCGCCGCGCATATGATAGTGGTCTCCCCCACCTGCAAGGGCGGGGAGAAGGTTGCCTCCGGGGCGTGCTCCCGCGCCAGTTCGGCCAGCATGTTGCTGATTGCCTCGGGTTCCACCCCATCCCCCCCACCATATTTTCCCTCGCCAGGACCAGATTAGGCGGCCGGCATCCCAGGTACATAGTACCAGCAGGCTGCCAATATACATGGGACAGGGAGGGAGGTGCCCCTCATGTTGCGGGCCTGGCGGCGGCGGTGGAGGAGATTGCGGCAGAGATGGAATCCACCCCAGGAATGGTTTTCTCCCCGCGAGGTGCAGCGGGCTCCCCTGGCCGGATGGGTGAGGCAGGCGGCCATATCCCTGGCCCTGTTCTCCCTGCTGATAGCTCTGTACCAGTTGCCCGCGGACAATTCTCACCACCTGCGGCGGGCCATATCCTACGTGGCAGAAGCCGACTACGACCCCGTGGCCTGGTACCAATCGGGGCAAGCGCGTGAGGTAATGGCCCGCTACTTCAGCCTGGAAGCGTGGAGAAACATCCTTGGTGGCAAGAAAACGCAGCCCGCAGAGGAACTTCCACTCCTGTGGCCCACGCGGGGCCAGGTCACTTCCGGCTTCGGGTGGCGGAAGGACCCCGCCACAGGAAAAGAGGAGTTCCACGAAGGCCTGGATATCGCGGCCCCTGCCGGTACGCCGGTGCTGGCAGCCGGGGCCGGTACGGTGAAGGCGGTGCGTTCCAGCCCCGCTTACGGGAAGGTGGTGGAAATCGAGCACGGAGGCGGCATGACCACCGTATACGCCCACCTGGCCGAGGTGGTGGTGAAGGAAAAACAGAAGGTGACCGCGGGTGAACAGGTGGCCAGCGTGGGTCAGACGGGAAATGCTCGTGCTCCCCACCTCCACTTTGAGGTTCGTCTGGACGGAAAACCGGTGGATCCCCTCACCTATCTGCCCGGCACCTCGCCCTAGGGGGCCGTTTCCTTGCGTTTTCAGCTGCGGGGGGTGGTGGTGGAAGTACACCCCCTCTTTCTCATCACCCTCATATTGTTCTGGACAGGCCGGGGCGGGGTGGAGGTGGGGATTTTCCTCTTCAGCCTGGCGATCCATGAGTTGGGGCACCTGGCCGTACTCACCGGTCAGGGCCTGGGAGTCGCCCGTGTGGAACTCTTGCCGTTCGGGAGCGTGATTACTCCCCTGGCACCCACCCTCGAACCGGGGGAGGAATTCATGGTGGCGGCGGCCGGACCCCTGCACAGCCTGGTGCTGGTGGCTACGGGCTGGCTGGCTGCTCCCCGCGTGCCCAACCCTGACCTGGCCTCCTGGTTCCTGGAACTCAATGCCACTCTCGGCGTATTCAACCTCTTACCTCTGCTGCCCCTGGACGGGGGACGCATGTTACGCGCCCGCTGGGCCCTCTCCCTGGGGTGGCGGCGTGCTACCTGGCGACTGATCCGCCTGGGCAGGTGGGGGAGCGGGGTGCTCACCGCAGTGGCGGTCGTCGCCCTCCTGCAGGGGCGGATGCTGGTCCCCCTGCTGGTACTGGCCTGGGTGCTGTTACTGGCGGCGGGGCAGGAGGAGGAGTGGGGCATGTATCGTTTCCTGCGGCACGTGGAGGAAAAGCACCGCCGGCTGCGCTGGCGGGGGTTCATGCCCTCCGCGGGTCTTGTGGCCACCCCCCAGACCAGGCTGCTGGAAACGGTACGCCAGTTTTTGCCCCACCGCTACCATGTGGTGCTGGTGGTCGACCGGGGAGAGCCCCTGGGCTTGCTCACCGAAGAGCAGGTCTGGGAGGGCCTCAGGGCCTCCCCTTCCGCCACCCTGGCAGACATCCTCAAACGGCAGTCTTGAGGCACAAAACCCTCACCGCAGAGGGTGGGTTGCCGTTAGCCCCATTTTCCAGGCGTCCCTGACGATGCGTCAGCACCGGGCCTTGGGTATAATGTTGCGCGGAACGCAGGAAGCGGGGTGAGAGTCGCGACCCATGATTGAGCCCGGAGAGAAGGCTCGCGTTAGGGAGTGGCTGCTGGAGACCGTGGAGAAGCCTGCCCGTTACCTGGGCACGGAGTGGAACGCCGTCCACAAGGATCATGAAAAGGTCGAAATCCTTTTCGCGCTGGCTTTTCCCGATGCTTACGAGGTGGGGATGTCCCACCTGGGTTCCAAGATCCTGTATCACCTGCTCAACCGGCGGGATGACACGGCGGGGGAGCGGGTCTACGCCCCCTGGGTGGACATGGAGTCCCGGTTGCGAGAGAAGGGCATCCCACTGTTTGCCCTGGAAAGCTGGCGTCCCGTACGGGAATTCGACTTCGTGGGGTTTTCCCTGCAGTACGAACTCAACTACACCAACATCCTGAACATGCTCGACCTGGCCGGCATCCCGCTGCGGTCGGCCGAGCGTGGTGGTGGCGATCCCCTGGTGATCGCGGGCGGTCCGTGCGCTTTCAACGCCGAAGCGCTGGCGGAATTCTTCGATTTCATGGTCCTGGGGGAGGCCGAGGAGGTCCTGGACGACATCCTGGACCTCTACCGGGAGTGGAAGCGGGCCGGGAGGCCAGGGGGCAGGCAGGAGTTCCTGCACCGGGTAGCCGGTATCCCCGGGGTGTATGTGCCCTGCTTCTACGATGTGGGTTACTTCCCGGACGGCAGGGTGCGGTCGATTACGCCGCTGGCCGGAGCCCCTCCCCGGGTGAAGAAGCGGGTGCTACCGTCGCTGGATGCGGTTAGCTATCCCGTGCGCCCGCCGGTTCCCTACCTGGACGTCATCCACGATCGCATCATGGTGGAGGTGTTCCGGGGATGCAGCCGGGGCTGCCGCTTCTGCCACGCCGGTATGGTCTACCGCCCCGTGCGGGAGAGGTCTTCCCAGGCGGTGGTGAGCCTGGCGGAACAACTGGTGCGGGCGACCGGGTACGACCAGATTTCCCTGGCCTCGCTGGCATCTGCCGACTACTCCGCCGTCACCCGGGTGGTGCGGGATTTGAACGAACGCTTCGGCCCCTGCGGAATCGGGGTGTCCCTGCCCTCCCTGCGCATGGACTCCTTTTCCGTGGAACTGGCCCGGGAGGCCGCGCAGGTGCGCCGGGCCGGGCTGACCTTCGCGCCCGAGGCGGGGACGCAGCGGCTGCGCAACGTGATCAACAAGAACCTGACCGATGAGGAAATACTGGGGGCCGTGGACGCGGCCGTGTCGGCGGGGTGGGATAGCCTGAAGCTTTACTTTATGGTAGGATTACCCACGGAGAGCGAGGGGGATTTGGAAGGAATAGCACACCTTGTGGATTCCGTTTCCCGCCGCGGAGGGCAGGGGGGACGGCGCTTGCGGTTGAGCGTGAGCGTGTCACCTTTTGTGCCCAAGGCGCATACTCCTTTCCAGTGGGAGCCCCAGAACAGCATACAGGTGTTGGAAGAAAAGTTCCGCATCCTGCGCCGGCGCCTGCGCATCCCCGGAGTCAACCTCTCCTGGCACGATCCCCGCATGAGTCTCGTGGAAGCCGTCTTCTCCCGGGGGGACAGGCGCCTGGGCCGGGTACTGGAACGGGCGTGGCGGGCCGGCTGCCGGTTCGATTCGTGGACGGAGTTCTGGGACTTTGTGCGCTGGGAGGAGGCCTTTCGGTCTGAAGGGCTGGATCCGGGGTTTTACGCGCACCGGGAGCGGGATTGTGACGAGGTGTTCCCGTGGGATCACCTGGATGCGGGCGTGGATAGGGAATTCCTGTGGGAAGAGAGGGAGAAGGCCTACCGGGGGGAAACTACTCCTGACTGCCGGTGGGATGCCTGTCCCGGTTGTGGGGTCTGCCCAGAACTGGGCGTAGGGATTGCCTTGCAGGGGGAGGCACGGGCGTGACCAGGCAGGTACTCCGCCTGCGGCTGGAAAAGTCCGGGGATGCCCGCTTTATATCCCACCTCGACTTCGTGCGTACCCTGGCCCATGCTTTCGTGCGGGCCGGGATTCCGGTATCCCTGACCCAGGGTTTTCACCCCCACCCACGGTTTTCTCTTGCACTGGCCCTGCCCCTGGGGGCGTCCAGCGAGGCGGAATACGCTGACGTGGAACTCGACCGCACCGTGGACGCCATGGAGGCAGCGCGGCAACTGAACCGGGTCCTGCCTTCCGGCATCAGGGTCAGGCAGGTCCAGGAGATCCCCGTGGGCACGCCGCCTTTGCAGTCCCAGGTGGGGGCCGCCAGGTGGCTGCTTGACCTGGAGCTCGCTCCCCAGCCGCCGGCCCTGCCCCCGGAACCGCAGGGGGTGGAGGAGGCGCTCTCGCGCATCCTGGAACAGCCCCACTTGCCCCTGGTGCGGGAAAAGGAAGGCAAGATCCGCACCCTGGATGCCCGTCCCCTCATTCTGTCGGCCCGGGTGCGAGGCGGCAGCGGGCAGGAGGTAAGGGTGGAAGCGGTGCTGGCAGCAGGGAACCCGTCCTTGCGGGCGGCCGAGTTCGCCCGTTTGCTGGCCGAAGGGGGGGGCTGGGAATTGCGCCGCCTGCGGGTGCACCTCCTGCAGGTCTACGCGCGGAGGGACGGTACCCTGGTTGACCCGGCTCGTTTGGGAGAAGAAGCCTGGCGGAACTTCCACCGCAACCGCAAGCTCAATTTTGAGGAGTGATTTGCTTGTCCAAAGAAATAGTGGTGTCTTCTGACGCGGACGAGACCAGGGCGGCGGTCCTGGAGGATGGCAAGGTGGTGGAACTTTACGTGGAACGCCCCCTGGTCCACCGGGCGGCCGGGAACATTTACCTGGGACGGGTGGAAAACGTGTTGCCCGGTATGCAGGCCGCTTTCGTAAATATCGGCCTGGAGCGCAACGCCTTCCTGTACGTGGACGACGCCGACGCCGTCATCGACGCCGAGGAGGAGACCGGGCGACGCCGGGTGCGTCGTGCCCGGCGCCGCCCCGGCATAACGGAGTTGTTGCATGAAGGCCAGTCCATCGTGGTACAGGTGGTGAAGGAGCCCCTGGGGACGAAGGGGGCACGGGTGACCACCCACATCACCCTTCCCGGACGGTACCTCGTGCTGATGCCCAACTTGGACTACGTGGGTGTTTCCCGCCGCATTGAGGATGCCGCCGAACGCGACCGCCTGCGGCGCATCGCCCGCTCCATCAAGCCCCCCGGGGCGGGGATCATCGTACGCACGGTGGCCGAGGGGCAGGAGGAAGCGGACCTCGTCCGGGACCGTGACTTCCTGGTCCGGATCTGGGAGCGCATCCGGGAACGGGCCCGCACCTCCGAGCCACCTGCCCTCCTGCACCGGGACCTGGGGCTGGTGTTCCGTCTGGTGCGCGATCAGTTCACCGAGGACGTGGATCGGCTCACCGTGGACGACCGGGAGCAATACGAGCGCATCCTCGACCTCCTGGACGCTTATTCGCCGGAGTTGAAGCCGCGCGTCCACTTCCACCGGCGCAATGCGGGGTCGGCATTCGAGGCCTACGATCTGGATCGGGAAATCGAACTGGCCTTGCGGCGCAAAGTGTGGCTGCGCTCGGGGGGATACCTGGTCATCGATCAGACGGAAGCTTTCTGCATCATCGACGTGAACACGGGGAAGTACGTGGGAGAGACCAGCCTGGAGGATACGGTGCTGCGCACCAACCTGGAGGCAGCCGTGGAGATTGCCAGGCAACTCAGGTTGCGGGACATCGGAGGGATCATCGTCATCGACTTCATCGACATGGAAAGGGCCTCGCACCGGCAGAAGGTACTGGCCGCGCTGGAAGAGGCCCTGCGCAAGGATCGCACCCGCACCACGGTGCTGGGATTTACCCAGTTGGGCCTGGTGGAGATGACCCGCAAGAAGGTGCGGCCCGGCCTGGAAGCCCAACTGCAGCGTCCCTGCCCGTACTGCGAGGGTACGGGACGGGTCCTGAGCGAGGAGACGGTGGCTGCCCGTATCCGGCGGGAGATCAAGCGCATCCTCCGTACCACGGACGCGGAGGCTATCCTGGTGGAGGCCAATCCGCGGGTGGCATCCCTCCTGATCGGCCCCGGCGGGTCCAATCTCCGGGAACTGGAGCGCGCCACCGGCAAGTCGGTGTTCGTGCGGGGTTCAGCCGAACTACACCTGGAGGCGATGAACCTGAAGGCGGTGGGCTCGCGGGAGGAGGTGGAGGCCAAAGCCTGTCCCGTACGCGAGGGGGAGATCCTGGAACTGCGGGTGGAAGAACCCCACGTTACCAACCCGTGGGACGGCATTGCGCGCATCGAAGGCTATGTGATAGATGTGGAAGGGGCCGGCTCCCGGGTGGGGGAGCGGGTCCGGGTGGAGATCACCAAGGCTTTCCGTACCTTCGCCCGCGCCAGGTTACTCGATGCCCCCGTGGCTGAGCCAGACGTCCAGGCCGTCACCTGAGACGGCCGGGAGGACGTGTGGAATACCCGCATACGGTCCCATGGGGGGAGGACGCGTGGAATACCAGAGCCGCCTTAAGGACCCGGCCCTGGACTTTCTCTTCGAGGGCGTTTTGCGCCTGCAAAGCGTGGAGGAGTGCTACCGGTTTTTCGAAGACCTGTGTACCGTGGGAGAACTGCGCGCCATGGCCCAGCGTTTCCAGGTGGCTGCCCTCCTCCAAAAGGGTGCCACCTATGACCAGGTGGAGAAGCTTACGGGGATGAGTTCTGCCACCATCGCCCGCATCAACCGCTTCCTCCGCTACGGTGCGGACGGCTACCGTCTGATACTCTCGCGCCTGGAGAAAGAAGGTATCGCCCCGCCGGCCACGCTCCCGGGCTGACCCGTCTCCCTGCCGCGCCGGCTGCCGCTCTTCGGGTCTGTCGGGTCTGTTCGGGGCCTTGACAGGGGGCGGCCAGGCGCGCTAGACTACGTGTGTCGCCTTTAATGTGATATCACATTAAAGCGATGAAGACATAAAGTGGGAGAGGGGACGGGGTAGGGGTCATGGTGTTCCCTGGGACGACTGGGGTGCCGGGGATGGTGATTGGGGATGGCGGCCTTGATGCCTGGCTGGACAGGGTGGCGTGCGTGCGGGCTGCCGAGAGTGTGTTGCGGGAAGTGTTTCTGGACCGGGGTTACCGGGAGGTTAACCTGCCCGCGATAGAGGAGGCAGAAGATCGGCTGGTGCCCCGGGGTGGAGGGCAGGGGGGTTTCGCCGGTGGGGCAGGGCCGGCGGCGGCGAGAGATGGGGAAGGAGCGTACCGCTTCCTCGACCAGGAGGGGAGAGTTTGGGCGCTGCGCGCGGACGTGACGCCGGGGCTGGCGCGATTGCTCTGGAGCCGGGATGCGGACGGGCCCCGCCCGCGACGGCTTTTCTACATGGCCGAGGTTTACCGCCGCGTGCCGGGGCAGCGCGGACCGGTGGCGTTGTTGCAGGTGGGTGTCGAGGTGGTGGGTACCCGGGGGCCGGGTGAGGACGCCGGTATCCTTTCTTTGGCTGCGGTTGCGCTGCGCAGCCTGGGGCTGACCCGATTTCAGCTTTCGGTTGGACACGTGGGGCTCCTCAAAGAGATCTTGAGCGAGGCGGGCCTGGGTCCGGAGGAACGTGATCAGATCCTGGCGGCGCTGCAAGCTCGGGATTATGTGAAGCTGCACAGTTTGATCGCCGCGGTGCTCCCCGAGAAGGAAGCGCACAGGCTGACGCAATTCCTCACCTGGAGAGGCAGAGCTGCCGCCCTCTTGGGCGTGCTGCCCGCGCTTGGGATTCCGGGGGACAAGGCAAGAGCGGCTTTGGAGGATCTGCGCGGGTTGCTGGAGGCCTGCGGTGAGGAGAACAACGTATTCGTGGATCTGGGCCTGGTGCGGGACAGGACGTATTACACCGGCATGGTTTTCGAAATGTGCGTGCCCGGCTTGAGCCAGCCGGCAGGTGGGGGTGGTCGCTACGACGGAGTGTTGAGCCCGGAGCCGGCCACCGGGTTCGCTTTCGACCTGGGGGCGGTGCTGGCCGTGGCCCCGGTTGGAGCCGCCACCGGGCCGGCCGGGGGGAGGGGCCCGTGGCCCGCGGTCACCGTGGGCGGCCGCCTGCAGGTCGCTGCCATTCACTGAGGGGCGGCCGGGACGATGGACGACCAGGGACTCGGCCTGACCGTGGCCGTCCTGAAGGGACGGGTTTTCCCCGAGGCCCGCGACCTTTTGGGGCGAGCGGGGCTGGCCGGTGTGGGGATGCTGTCCGACAGTAGGCGTCTGGTGTGGGCCGCTGACGGGGGATGGCGGTACCTGCTGGTCCGCCCCCACGACGTGGTGACCTGCGTGCGGGAGGGGGTTGCCGACGTGGGCCTGGTGGGTAAGGACGTGCTGCTGGAGGATAGCGGCGGAGTGTACGAGATCCTGGATCTGGGCATTGGCGCCTGTCGCCTGAGCGTGGCGGGGCCATCCTCCCTGGCTTCAGCGTGGCCCGACGTCCTCTTGGCCCGGGGGGATGGCCTGCGCGTCGCCACCCGCTACCCGCGGGCGACCCGGGATTACTTTGCGCGCCGGGGATACTCGCCCCACGTGATCCAGCTCAGTGGGGCCGTCGAGCTGGCCCCGCAGGTGGGGCTGGCGGACGTTATCGTCGACCTGGTGGCCACCGGCCGTACCTTGCGGGAGAACGGCCTGGCCGAGTACGACCTGATCGAGCACATAACTACCCGCCTCGTGGTCAACACCGTCAGTTTTCGCTGGAAGGCAGCGGCCGTGCAAGCGCTGTGTGACCGGCTGGCCCGCGTCTGCCCCCCGGGAAAGGAAGACCGTCATGTCGTTCGCACCCCCTGATGACGCCATATGGCCCAGCGCCGGGGATGTCATATGGCTGGATGCCAACGAGAATCCCTACACGTGGCCCGAGCACTTGCTGGCTCAGGCCTGGGCAGCCTTCCGGTCCCAGGGCCCGCACCGTTATCCCCGGAACAGGCGGCAGCTCTGCCGCGCGCTGGGGGCGTACGCCGGGGTGCCGGAGGAGTGGGTTTTGCCGGGCAACGGGTCGGATGAGTTGATAATTGCCATGCTTTCCTCGCTGGGCCGTCGGGTGCGGCGCATCCTGCTTCCCTGGCCCACCTTCGGGTTCTACCGTCACGTGGGGAGAGCGCTCGATCTCCCCCTGGGCTTCGTGGAGCTGAAGGGGGACTTTTCCCTCCCCCTGGATGACCTGCTGGCGGGGTTGGGGCAGGGGAATGAGGCAATGGTGGTGCTTTGCCGCCCCAACAACCCCACCGGCAACCTGTTCGGACGTGAACTGGTGCTGGCCGCCCTGGAGGCCGGAGCGTGGGTGGTGGTGGACGAGGCTTACTATGAGTTCAGCGGGGAGACGGTAACGGATCTCCTGGGGCAGTATGGCCGATTGGTGGTTATGCGTACACTCTCGAAGGCTTTTGCCCTGGCAGGCCTGCGCGTGGGCTACGCCCTCGCTCATCCCGACACCCTGGCCCTGCTCCGGTCGGTGATGCAGCCTTACAACGTGGACGCCTTTTCCCTGGCTGCCGCCCTGGTGGCCCTCGAGCACGCCCACCTGGCCAGGAGCTGGGCGCGGGCCATTTGCGCCCATCGCGACCGTCTCGCGCGAGCCCTTCAGGCCCTCGGCCCGGTGCGGCCGTGGCCGAGCCGGGCCAATTTCCTGCTGGTGGAGGTGCTGCCCGAGGCGGGACGGCCGGCAGCGGATGTGGTGGCAGACCTGGCCGAGGGCGGGGTGCGCGTACGATACTGGCCGGACGAGCCCCGGCTGCGCGACTTTTTCCGGGTGAGCGTGGGTCTGCCCCGAGACAACGCCATGTTTGTCGAGCGTCTGCACCGATTGCTGGCAGACCATGGGGGAGGGGACGGGGTACCCCGGGCGGAGGGGAGGTAAAATGCGGCAGGCACAGGTGCAACGACACACACGAGAAACACGGGTGACCGTGGATCTGGAACTGGACGGTTCCGGGAAGGTGCAGGTGGACACCGGTCTGGCCTTCCTCGACCACCTCCTGGCGGCGTTTGCCCTGCACGCGCTGTTTGACCTCCGGCTCACGGCGCGCGGGGATCTGGAGGTGGACGGGCACCACACCGTGGAGGACGTGGGGATGTGTCTGGGGCATGCTCTGCGCCGGGCCCTGGGCGGTGGGGAGGGGATATCCCGGTGGGGGTGGTGCCTCCTCCCCATGGACGAGGCCCTGGTGGAGGTGGCGGTGGACGCGGGGGGGCGGTCGTTCCTGGCGTACCGGGTACCCGTGGTGCCTCGCTCCCTGGGAGCTTTCCACACCGAGATGGCCCCCGAGTTCTGGCGGGCCTTTGTCCGGGAGTCGGGTACCACCATGCACATTCACCTGCGGCAGGGGGAAAACGTCCATCACATCCTGGAGGCACTCTGGAAGGCAGCCGGCGTGGCCCTCCGTCAGGCGGTGCGGATTGAGCCCCGCCTGCAGGGGGTCCCATCGACCAAAGGTGCGCCTGCCTGCAAAGACGTCCCTACATCCCGATCGGTGCCACCGGGTGCGGTTTTCAACCTATCGGAGGACGGCCACTCCGTCCCCGTCCAGCAGGCGGGTGGTCACGGGGAGGACAGGGGGTTATGAGCCGACCTCAGGGCCGTCAACCGGGGTGCACCATCGGCGTACTGGACATGGGCCTGGGTAACCTGGCCAGCGTCGCGCGGGCGGTGGAAGCGGTGGGGTTCTCCGTCCGGGTGAGTCAGAACCCGGCCGACCTGGAGCACGTGGCTGGTCTCATCGTGCCCGGGGTGGGGGCATTCGCTGCTGCCGCGCGCAGGCTGGATTCGGGAGGCGGTGCCACCCTGGTGCGGGAATTCCTGGCCCGCGGTCGACCGGTGCTGGGCATCTGCCTGGGGATGCAGGTCATGTGCTCCTGGGGAGAGGAGGGGGGCGGGTCATCCGGTCTGGGACTGGTGGATGCGCGGGTGTGCCGCCTGCCTTCGGGACGACCCGTCCCTCACGTGGGCTGGAACCAGGTCTACTGGAGCGGTCCCCTGGATATCTTGCAGGGGTTGGAACCCGGAACCTGGTTCTACTTTTCTCATGCCTACTTTGTGGATGGCTCATCCCTGCTTCGGGTGGGAGGTCAAACGGCGCGCACGGCGGTGACGGAATACGGGGTACGCGTACTGGCTGCCCTAGAAAGTCCTCCCCTGTATGCGGTGCAGTTTCATCCGGAGAAGTCGGGGCCGGCCGGACTCCGGGTGCTGAGTGCTTTCGGGGAGCGGTGTGCATGCTGATCGTGCCTGCCTTGGACCTGCGGGGTGGGAAGGTGGTGCGCCTGTACCGGGGGTGCCTGGACCGGGCCACCGTGTACTCGTCTGACCCGGTGGAGGAAGCACGGCGCTGGGTCGAGGCGGGAGCCCGGCGCCTGCACCTGGTGGATCTGGATGGGGCTGCCTGCGGGTACCCCGTCCAACTGGACCTGGTGGCCAGGGTGATCCGGGCTGTGGACGTACCCCTTCAGGTGGGGGGCGGTCTGCGCTCCGAGGCCCAGGTGGCCAGGGTGCTGGAGGCAGGGGCGCAATGGGCGATCCTGGGCTCCGCTGCCGCGCGGGACCCCGACCTGGTGGGAAGGTGCCTCGAGCGCTGGCCCGACAGGATCATGGTGAGCCTGGACCTGCGGGGGGGTCGGGTGGCGCTGGACGCCTGGCAGAAGACTGCGGCGATGGATGGCGTCGCCCTGGCCCGCTTCTGGGGCGAACGGGGGTTGCGGGACCTCATCGTCACCGATGCCGACCGGGACGGCACCCTGGCCGGCGTCGACCCCGCCCTGTGGGAGCCCTTTCTGGGAGGGCCGTGGCGGCTGTGGGCGGCGGGAGGAGTGGCGGGTGAGGAGGATCTGAGACGCCTGGCGGCGCTTGCGCCGCGCGGGCTGGCAGGCGTGATCGTGGGGCGGGCTATATACGCCGGGGTTCTCGACCTCCGGCGGACGGACCTGGTGAGCGGGGCGAACGATACCGGAAAGGGGACGGACGGCGCCGGAAACCGGGATGATGCTGGCACAACTGACGGGGTGCGGGGAGTGGGACGATGCTGGCACGGCGGATAATCCCCTGCCTGGACGTGGATAAGGGGCGGGTGGTCAAGGGTGTCAGGTTCGGGGACCTGCGCGATGCCGGGGACCCGGTGGAACTGGCGCGGACTTATGCGGAGGAGGAGGCCGACGAACTGGTCTTCCTGGACATCTCGGCTTCTTTTGAGGATCGGCAGATAATGCTGGACGTGGTGGAAAGGACCGCCAGCCGGGTTTTCATCCCCCTTACCGTCGGCGGCGGCATCCGTACCCTGGAGGACATGCGGGCCGTCCTGTGCCGAGGGGCAGACCGGGTGGCGGTGAACACCGCGGCCGTACGGGACCCGGGTTTGCTGGCCCGGGCGGCTGATCGCCTCGGCAGCCAGTGTGTAGTGCTGGCCATCGATGCCCGCCGGACTGGGCCGGGAAGGTGGGAAGTATTCACCCACGGCGGGCGCCGGCCTACCGGACTGGACGCAGTGGAGTGGGCGCGACGGGCGGTGGAATTGGGAGCAGGGGAGATCCTCCTGACCAGCATGGACCGGGATGGCACCCGGTCGGGGTTCGATGTGGAACTCACCAGGGCGGTGGCGGGAGCTGTCCCCGTGCCTGTGATCGCCTCGGGGGGAGCGGGCGGTCCCGCGGACTTCCTGCACGTGCTTACCGAGGGGGGTGCCTCGGCGGCACTGGCGGCTTCCCTGTTTCACTACCGGGTCCTCACCGTGCCGGATCTCAAGGAGTACCTGGCCCGCCACGGCGTCCCCGTACGCCTTTCGATGCTGGCCCGGGCGTAGGGGAGAGCGCACTGCGGTGCCGGGACGGACAGGGCAGAACCGGCGCCGTAGCGACACAGGCAGAGGGGGAGAACATGGACAGAACTGACGTGGCCGCTGTAACGGAAGTACGCTTTGGCCCCGACGGCCTGGTGCCGGTGGTGGTGCAGAGTGCGGTGAGCGGCGAGGTGCTCATGCTCGCCTTCGCCAACCGGGAAGCCCTAGTCCGCACCCTGGGGGAGGGGAAGGCCTGGTACTTCAGCCGGTCGCGCGGGCGCTTGTGGTGCAAAGGGGAAACGTCCGGCAATTTCCAGGAGGTGGTGGAAGTCCGCTGTGACTGCGACGGTGATGCCCTCCTGTACCGGGTGAACCCTGGCGGCCCCTCCTGCCACACCGGCCACCACTCCTGCTTCTACCGCACCCTTTGCCCGGCGCCGGGCGCCCCCGGCCAGGAGGCCCGGGTGGCGCAGGGGGATATGGTTCGGGCCGAGCAGAGCGGGCCGGCGCCAAACTGGACCGGCGCGGGCATTCTGGCCGAATTGGCCGCCCTGCTCCGGGAGCGCCGCAGGGAGCGGCCGGCCGGGTCGTACAGTGCGGCTCTGTTTTCCGCGGGGAGGGCGCGCATCGCCCAGAAGGTCGGTGAAGAGGCGGTGGAGGTGGTAGTGGCCAGCATGGGTGGTGATAGGGAGCGGATGGTGGCCGAGGTGGCCGACCTTCTGTTTCACGTGCTGGTCTTGCTGGCCGATGCAGGCATTGACCTTGCGGAGATCTGGGCAGAGCTGGGCCGCCGCCACGTCTCGGCCTCCTCCAGCGCCACCCGGCAAGGGTCAGGTCTCCTCACCATCCGGCATAGGAGGCCACCTTTTCGTCGGGCACGCGCCCTTTGCAGACGTCATCCAGAGCCCGCTCGATGATACGCACGCCCTCGTCTGCCTCATCCTCCGTGAGTGTCAGGGGTGGCGTGATTTCGAGGACGTTGGAGTGGATACCCACGTAAAACAGCACCAGGCCCAGCTCAAAGCAGCGGTACACCACCTTGGCGGTCTCACGATCAGCGGGTTCCTTGGTGGTCCGATCGCGGACAAGTTCCACACCGATGATCAGGCCACGCCCCCGCACGTCTCCGATCAGCGGATAACGAGATTTGAGTTCCTCCAGGGACGTCTTCAATCGCGCACCCACCCGGGCTGCGTTCTCAACCAGCCCTTCTTGCTCGATGACATCGATGGTGGCCAGCGCAGCTGCGCATCCCACGGGGTGTCCACCGGTGGTGAAGAGGTGGGTGGCAAGGCCGGCGTCCAGGATCTCTTGCCTCGCCACCACGGCACTGAGAGGGAACCCCGATGCCAGGGGTTTGGCCATGGTAACTGCATCCGGTACCACGCCGCTGTGCTGGAACGCAAACATGTTCCCCGTGCGGCCGAACCCGACCTTCACCTCGTCCACTACCAGCTTGATGTCGTACCGGTGACAGATATCCGCAAGTCCCGGCAGGAATTCGTCCGGGGGCACCAGGTCTCCCGCATCGCTCTGGATGGCCTCCACCACGACTCCAGCCGTGTCTTGGGGCGGGCAAATGGTCTTGAAAATGTAATCCTCGATGAAACGCAAACAGAAGATCCCGCAGCGTTGCCGCTCCTTTCCGAAGGGGCAGCGGTAACAGTATGGGTACGGCACCTTGACCACGGCACCCGAGCCCAGGAACCTCGCCTGGGCGGTATGGCCGGAAAGAGATAGCGAGCCGCCCGACTGACCGTGGTACGCGCCAACGAAAGAGAGCATCCGCTTCCGCCCTGTGGCCATGGGCACCATTTTGGCCACGCAGTCGTTGGCGTCAGACCCTGAGAGGCCGAACCAGCAGCGTTTCTCGAAGTCGCCGGGCACCAGCGCGATCAGCCTCTCAGCCAGGAGAACGCTGGGCTCGGACACGACGCTGGTGAAGGAGTTGAAGGTAGTCCGGTCGAACTGCCTCCGGACCGCCTCCACCACCCGCGGATGGCCGTAGCCCGTGTTAGCCACGGCCCATCCCGCCGTGAAGTCGAGGTACTCGTTACCGTCTGCGTCCCATAGCCTGGAGCCCCGGGCCCGGTCCAGCACCAGAGGAAAGAACCTGATCTTGAGGTTTTTACCCACCGACCTTTCGTCCCGGAAAACAAGTTCCCGGGCACGCTCACCGGGCGGTACCTGCATCCATTACTCCCCCCGTACTTTGCTCGCTAACCCGGAACGAAACCAGTGTGAGGCGATCACATGGCAAACAGTTTCTGCGCGTTCTCCATCAGGACACTCCTGATGGCGAACCTGGCAAAGGCCTCCCGCACGAAACCCCGGTCCACCAGCTCCTGAAAGAGCTCGACGAGGGCCCGGCGGGTCAGGATCGCACCCAACCACGCTACTTCCGGTACCGCAAAGCAGTCCGATCCGTGCATGACCTTTTCCACGGTCGCAGTGTGCAGGACCTCCTCGAGGAGAAGCTTGACCCCCCCGTAGCCGGAAAACGGCGAAAGCAGAGACGTGTCAAGGTACACGTTCTCGAGAACCCTGGCCATGAACGCAGCCTGCCGGCACCAGGGGTAACCTGCGTGCACCAGGACTACGGGAACTTCCGCGTACGGATCCTTCGTGAGGATGTCGTATAGCAGCTCCGGCCGGGCTATTTCCAGTTTGATCTCGGAATCTCCGGCCCCGGTGTGGATGGTCATGGGCTTGCGGTACAACCGGCATAGTTCCATGGCCTGAAGCAAGCACCAATCACGCAAGGGCTTCAGGCTGACCGGTTCCCCGTCCCTCACTGCGAAGGACTGCTCGGCCTGCTGCTCGCTGGCGGGATGGACCCCCAGTCCCGTTCGGTAGGCGATGATGGACTTCAGCCCCTTGCAATCGGGCCGGGAGAGTGCCCCGGCCACCCCTTCCAGGTACCGCACCCGGAAAGAGGCGAAGTCGGAGCACTCACCCAGCAACCTCTGGATCAGGGGTTCGATCCGGAAGATCTCACCCACGGGGACGCCCGTCATTTCCCGCCAGTAGTTCGGCGACAGGGGTGGCTGCGGGTAACCGAAGTCCACCACCATCCCCCGGATCCCCGCGTCCTGCATGAGCCACCGGGTGTAGCCCACCAGGTCCGCCGCCCTCTCCCGGCGCTCTGCCATCACCGCGTCGGGCTCGGGCTCGCATCCGAAAAGCCGCGCCATCTCAAGCAGCATCTGCTCCTCCACCAGCCCTGCTCCGGCAGGCGCCTTCCTGCCCGGGCGGGGCACGCTCAGGCTGAAGGACCTGCAGAAATCTGCCCAGGTTTCCGGGTACGTCTCTGGGCAGGGATGGCAGTGCGCATCCACTACCGGAAACTCGTCCCCGTTGAGCAGTTCCACGCGCTATCACTCCGCTTTGGTGCGGGCCACATAGGCCCTGAAGTAAACCCACAGCGCTGTGATCCAGGCTATACCCCAGAGTAGCGCGCCAGGAGACCCTACGAACGTACCCCAGAGGACAACACATATGCCAATGATCCCGACGATGGGCAGCAGGGGGTAAAGAGGTTGCCGCCAGGGCAGAGCCGCGACCTCGTGCGGGCACCGGGACCTGTACAGTATGGCCGCCACCACGGCCAGGAACCATGAGACCAGCCAGGCCAGCACCAGTTGCAGAGAGAGGTCCACGTATACAATGTCGGGGTCGCGAACACCGAGCAGGATCAGGCCCACCGAAATGGCCCATATTACCACGATACCCCAGACCGGCGTCCTGGTGCGGGGGTGGAGGTACCCCAAGAAAGCTGGCAGGTACCCGTGCCGAGCCTGGTCCCAGAATACCCGTGAGGTGGAGTACAGGGTCCCCATGTGCAGGCAGGTGGCGGCGGCCAGCCAAGCAGCCACGTTGATGACGAAAGCGCCCGCGTACCCGAATGCCACCCCGGCCGCCTTGGTGAACGGGGACTCCTCCATGGTCACTTCGGTCCAGGGAACCAGCCCGAGTGCCACCGCGTGAGCGGCGGTATAAAGAACAAGGAAGGTGATGCTCGACCAGACCAGCCCGCGGGGGAGGTCAACGGGCCTGCGGCACTCACTACCCGCGGTGGCCAGGGTCACGGCTCCCATGTACGCATACGTCCCCAGCGGGATGGCAGCCATGAACCCGGAGAACCCCGTGGGGAACCAGGGCGAGAAATTAGCCGGGTTGACACCGCGTGCTCCGAACAGCGAAAAGGCTGCCATCAGTCCTACCAGCCCCACGGTCATGTACAGCTGGACTTTGCCCGACAGCCCTGTGCCGACGATGTTCAGGATCGCGAACAGGGTCAACCAGGCCACCCCGAAGATAACCGTCCACAACTCCTGATCGAGCTGGGGGAAGAACCAGGTGGTGATACGCCCAATGGCCAGGCCCACGCTCCCCCCGGCTATCACCCAACCGATGGCGAAAGAGAATCCGGACAGGAAGCCCCACCATTTGCCCAGGAAGCGCTCCACCCATACGGACATGGCGCCCGCGCTGCTCATGCCCACGGCCAGTTCGCCGAGGGCCACCATCAGGCAAGCCAGGAAAACCCCGGCCAACAGATACGCGAAGAGGGATCCGGGACCGGCGGTAGCTATCCCCTGACCTATCAGGAGGAATATCCCGTCACCGACCACCGCACCCACTCCGATCGCCCATACCTCCCAGAAGCCCAGGTTACGCAAGGGCTCGACTTCGAAGAGTTCGGCTCGCTTGGACATATGGCGACGCCCTCCTTAGAACAGGTCTGCGAAATGCTCGATCTCCCACGCGGATACCTGCCGGTGGTACTCCTCCCACTGGAACCGCTTCAGTAGCACGTACTCGTCGTGCATGGTGGATCCGAATACCTCTCGGAAGAAGGTGCTTCGCTCGAGGTGATCTGCCGCCTCGCCCAGGTTACGCGGGAGCCGCCTGATTCCTTTGCGGCTGCGTTCCTCGGGCGGCAGGTCGTGGGGGTCCTGGAGCACCGGGTCCCCCGGGTCCATGCCCCTGCGAATGCCGTCCATTCCCGCCGCCAGCACGGCTGCCATCGCGAGATAGGGGTTGGCGGAGCCGTCCACAGGCTTGAACTCCAGGTTGGTGGTCTCGGCTTCCCGGCCCTTTTGGCCCGACACCACCCGGATCGCCGCCTCCCGGTTGTCAGGGCCGTAGCACGCGTATGCCGATGCCCAACTGTGGGGTACGATGCGCTTGTAAGACGTGACACAGGCCGCAGTGAAAGGCAGGATCGCGGGCAGGTGGTGCAGGACACCTGCAATGAACTGCCTGGCCAGCGGGGAGATACCCAGGGGGTCGTCTCCGTCATAAAACAGGTTGCGCCCTTCCTTCCACAGGCTTATGTGCAGGTGTGCCCCGCTCCCGGCCAGGCCCCCGAAGGGTTTGGGCATGAAGGAAGCCACCAGCCCGTGCCTGGCCGCCACGCCCTTGACTGTCTCCTTGAAAATGACCTGGTGGTCGGCCGCCTTCAGCCCGGTGTCGTACTTGATGATGACCTCCTGCTGTCCCGGTCCGTACTCCGGATAATACTTCTCGACGACGAGGCCCACTTGGGTTAGAGCTTCTACTATGTCCAGGACCACGTCTTGCGCACCGTTCATGCCGGACGTGGCAAAGCACACGCTGCGATCGAATGGCACATACCCCTGGTCGGTACGCCGCATCAGGTAAAATTCGTTCTCGAAACAAGCTTTAACTTCGTACTCTATACCGGCGAGCACGTTCTTGAGAGCGGTGCGCGGGCACGTCCCCGTGGGTTGATGCCTGGTATCGACGAAGTCGCATATCATGGCCGCCTGGCGGTGCGCGTACGGCAACAGGTGGAACGTCTCCGGGTCGGGAATCCCCCGGATTTCTCCCACGCATCCGAACCTGGTCCCGGAAACCAGCGTGTCGAGGGCGCTGAAGAACGGCATGCACGCCGCAAAGGCGTGCCCTGACGCCATGTCGCTCTCAAGCTGGTCCCGGTGGCAAGTGTACCCCCGGGTCACCCCGTCACAGTCGACGTACAGGAACCTCACCAGCAACACGTCATTCTCTTTCACCAGCCGCAGGACATCTTCTTTGGTCAACGGAACCAGCCTCCCTCCGCTTGACCGCGCAGACTCATCGCCTCGTCGGATCGGTCCTGGCCGCACGCAATCCCATCACCTCCTTCCCCACTGCAAGAGCAGAAATGCCATGCCCGCTACGGCCGGCGGTAACGCCCCCTCGTCGAAATCGAAGGCAGGATGATGGAGAGGATGGAGGAACCCCTGTTGTGCGTCCCTGATGCCAATCCTGATGTAGGTGGCGGGAGCCGCGCGGGCAAAGCGGGCAAAGTCTTCAGACCCCATGGACGGTTCGGTGATGCGGATGACCCGGTCGCGCCCCCACATGGCCACAAGGCACTCTTCCGCAAAGGAAGTAACCGCAGGGTCGCAGAACATGGCGGGCTCACTCCCGAGCTCTCGGAATTCCCCCTCCACCCCGTGAGTGAGGCGCAGACCGGCAAGGATCTCCCTCATACGGCCGACAGCGAACCGGGCGATTTCCTCCGAAAGGGCACGCACCGTGCCTTCCAGGCAAACTTCCTCCGGAATTGCATTTAGCACCGCACCCCCGTAAATACGCCCGAAACTTATAACCAGCGGTACCAGGGGACCCGTGGCCCGCGACACCAGCAACTGCACGGCGTCCACGAAGGCGGCCAGTGCCGGGACCGGATCCACGGAAAGGTGGGGGTGGCCTGCGTGTCCGCCCTTTCCTCTGAGCACGATGCTGAAATCCGTGCTCCCGGCCGTCATAACCCCGTACCGCAGGCCGAAATGCCCCGCGGGAAGGTCAGGAAACAGGTGAAACCCGAAGACAGCATCCACCTGCGGGTTGTCCAGCACCCCTTGCTCGATCATGGGAGCGGCACCGCCCGGGTGTTCTTCCCCTGGCTGGAATATGAGCTTCACCGGGCACGCCAGTTTGTCCCGGTGCCTGGACAGCAGCTCCGCCACACCCAAACCCACGGCCAGGTGTCCGTCATGCCCGCAGGCGTGAGCGACGCCAGGATTGACGGAAGCATAAGGAGCACCGGTTGCCTCCTGGAGGGGAAGACCGTCCATGTCAACCCTGAGTGCTACTGCCCGCCCACCGCGCTCACGGGGAGGGTACAGGACGCCCACCACCCCCGTCTGGGCCCATCCCCCGCTCGCCTCCCAACCCAGCGTCTGCAAATGTTCCAGGACTTTTGCTCCTGTGCGGTGGCACTCCAGCCCCAGTTCCGGGTGTCGGTGAAAGTCACGCCGCCACGCCGTCAGCAGCGGCAGCAGTTCATACGCTTCTCTGACCAGGTCTTCGGGCACCAACACGTTCCACCCCTTGCCGGAGCGTAGGAGCAAACCCCGTGCCAATCGGCGGTGACATTCCTGGCCAGCATACATCCAACGCTTTCGGCAGGGGAGAGAGGATGCATATGCCTATCGGGAGCCGCCCGTTAATCCCTCTGCACCCGTTCCTCCGGCAGGTGGCACAGCCAGAAGTTCTTTTCCTGCAGGCGTGAGATGCGTCCCGCTACGCCCGCGGCCGATGCGCACCAGTCCCGCAGACTCCAGCTTCTTGAGCAGAACGCGCACTTCGTGCTCACTGAGCCCCAGCCCGGAGCGGGCCAGGCTGCGCCTCCCCAGCCGGCGGCCTCCGTGCTCTGCTTCCCCGAGCCTCTGCAGGAGCGCGAGTGCCTGCGGATCCCTCACCAGAGCGCCCGGGGACGCAGAGCGGGCTACCGAGCCCCTGATGTGCACGGGCAAATCCTGAATAGTGGGATCCCCTTCCACGACATTGATCAGGTACTCGATGCAGTTTTCCAGTTCCCGGACGTTCCCCGGCCAGTGGTAGCGCAAGAAGGCCTGGAGCACCTGTTCCGTCAGGCGCATGCGCGAGCGCCGGGCGCGCAAGAAGTGCTGGGCCAGGAGGATGATGTCCTCCTTTCTTTCCCGGAGCGGGGGCACGTATAGGGGTAGAACGTTCAGACGGTAGTACAGGTCCGACCGAAATTGCCCTTCTTCCACCAGCCTGCTCAGGTCGCGGTTGCTGGCCGCGATGACCCGCACGTCCACCGGGATGACGCGGGTGCCCCCCACCCGTACGATCTCTTTCTCCTGCAATACCCGCAGCAACCGGGCCTGGAGGCGAAGAGGCATGTCTCCGATTTCGTCCAGGAAGATCGTTCCCCGGTGAGCCTCTTCGAAGAAACCAGCCTTCCCGCCCCGCCGAGCACCGGTAAAAGCCCCCTCCTCGTACCCGAACAGCTCGCTCTCAAGTAAGGTTTCGGGAAGGGCTGCACAGTTCACGGGCACAAATGGAAAACTCCGGCGCGCCGAGGCGTTGTGTATGGCGTGGGCAAGCAGTTCCTTGCCCGTGCCGCTTTCTCCCAGAATCAGAACAGCAGAGGAGCCAGCAGCCATCTTCCGCGCCTGCTCCAGCACGGCCCTCATCGCCGGGCTGTTGCCCACGATATCGGTAAATGAGTACTTGGCCACGTGGCCTTTACCGCGGAGTTCGGCCCGTAAACGAGCTTCCAGCTGCTCAATTTCACTCGCCTCGCGGAGCGTGATCACCCCGCCTACGACATTGCCTTCCCTGGACAGGGGAGCTTTGCTTACCACCAGGTTTTTCCCTGCCTGCCTCACCAGGATGTCATGGACAGATACACCTTGGTTCAGGACTTCTTCCAGCTCCACGCCCGGGAGGAGTTCGCCCACGGGCAGCCCCAGCGCTGCCCATGCCTGCCGGCCCACAATTGCTTCGGCTCGCCGGTTGAGGAGTGTAACCCTGCCCTCCGCGTCGAATGCCACCACCCCGTCACGGACCAGGCTAACCACCTGCTCGATTTGTGTCCGCATCTCGGCCAGGCGGCCCAGGGCCGCCATCATGCCGGGGCTACGGGGAATGGTCTCCGACATGTACCGCGACACCATTTTGTTTGCTGCTTCGTCGAACAGGCCGAACTTGCTCAGGATGTCCACCACCGTGCTGCCGTCTACGACGCGGTCGCCGATATCGAGAATCTTCTTCACGCCCGGGGGGACAAGGTGCGCTTCGCCGGGCGTGATGGCCATCTCCAGACAAGGCGGCTGCGGCATCTGGGGATATACCGGCACCAGTTCCAGGTGCTTGGCACCGAGTTCGTACAGCAGTGCCACGGTATCTGCTGCCGACTCCTGATCGTCATTCACGAGCATAGCCTTCGTGCCGGGCGGGAGTGCCATCAGTTCTACCCAGGAATCTTTACGGATCGTCCGTCTAACCAGCAGTATGTCCGTACCGGGCTGCACGTGCCTGGCCACCTCGCTGGTCAGTTCCACGGACGATACCAGTACCAGGTCGTATCCCCCGAGATGCGGCAACCCCTTTTCGAACGAAAAGCAGTCGATAGCCACCCTTTCGCCCAACAACGGCTTCAACTGCTGCCCTATAACCTCACTGGTTCGCTGCCGGAAGGCTATTAGCGAGCAACGGGCAGCGGTCGCCGCTCGATCAACGGACCCCCCGGCACCTGCGCTGTCCCCCGCACTTCCCAACTGTGCATCCCCTCGCGCTCACCAAAAATGCTGAAGTCCCCGTGTACTTTACGAAGGATAACCCATATTGCGCGGCCGTTCAACGTTCCTGTGATCTGCTGATCTTCTGGTCAAGACTCGGCACATAGATGCCGCCGGGGGGAGCGACATCCCATCGCCGGCGGGCGGGCGCCGGTCGCAGGCTGGCAGGTGCCATGTTTTTGACAGGCAGGTGGGGGCATGGTAGAATAGCCACCCGGGGGTTATCCGCGTGTATGCTATAGTGCAGACTGGCGGGAAGCAGTACCGGGCCGAAGAAGGCCAGGTGCTGGTGGTGGAAAAGCTGGCGGCTCAACCGGGCGAGCAGGTAGAGTTGCCGGTGGTGGCCCTTGTGAAAGACGGTCAGGTGGTAACGGACCCCGGGGCGCGGGTTGTGGCCCGCGTGCTGGATCACGTCAAAGGCCGCAAGATCATCGTCTTCAAGTACCGCGCCAAGGTCAACTACCGCCGCAAGACGGGGCACCGTCAGCAGCACACCCGCCTGCGGGTGGAAAGCATCCAGCCCGCGTCGTAATCGGGGTTCGGGTCTACGGGCCGTGATCATCGTCGAGGTGCGCCGGCGGGCGGGCAGGGTGGCGGGGTTCAGTGTGCGCGGGCACGCTGGGGCTGCCCCGCGCGGCAAAGATATCGTATGTGCGGCTGTCTCTGCCCTCACCCAGGCGGCCGTGGCCGGGCTGGAAGAACACCTGGGCCTGCGTCCCCGGGTTCTCATTGAGCAAGGGCGACTGGATTGCCAGCTTGCTCCCGGTGAGGAGGAAGACCCGCGCGCACAGGCCATCCTGGCCACCATGGTGCTGGGATTGCAGGGGGTGGCGCAGGCGCAGCCCGGTCGCGTGCGGATGTCGCAGGTGGATGAAGAAGACACCGGCGCAGGCAGGCAATGCTGAGAGGGTGTGACGAAAAACGGCGCCCGACCGTGCATGAAGGGTCGGTGGCCGGTGACAGGAGGTGAATACCATGCGGGTTATCGATATCCAGTTGTTCGCCCACAAGAAGGGCGTGGGAAGCTCCCGTAACGGTCGTGACTCCCGGTCCAAGAGGCTGGGAGTGAAGGCTTCCGACGGCCAGTGGGTCTCGGCCGGGAGCATCATCGTGCGCCAGCGGGGCACCCGGGTGGTGCCGGGAGTTAACGTAGGTGTGGGCCGGGATGACACCCTGTTCGCCCTGGCCGACGGGGTGGTCAGGTTCGGGTCCCGGGGCGATCGCAAGGTGGTAGGGGTGTTCCAGCCCGAGGCGGGACTCCAGGCGTAACTCCCGTGCCGGACGGGATGTTCGTAGACGAGGCCCGCATATACGTGGAGGGTGGCGCGGGAGGCAACGGGTGTGTTGCCTTCCGGCGCGAAAAGTTCGTGCCCAGGGGAGGCCCTGCGGGCGGAGACGGCGGGCGCGGTGGTGACGTGCGCCTGCGAGCCGACCCGGGGCTTTCTACTTTGCTGGACTTCCACTACCGCCGCCATTTCCGCGCGGGCCGGGGGGAACACGGGTCGGGAGGAAACCGCACGGGAGCGGATGGGGAAGACGTCCTGATCCCCGTTCCCGTGGGGACCGTGGTGAGGGACGGAAGCACCGGGGAGGTGCTCGGTGACCTGGTGGAACCAGGCCAGGAGCTGGTGGTGGCGCGGGGAGGCCGGGGGGGATGGGGCAACGCGCGCTTTGCCTCGCCTCGCAACCGTGCGCCGCGCCGGGCAGAGCCGGGGCAGCCCGGAGAGGCTCGCTGGTTACGGCTGGAACTGAAGCTGCTGGCCGATGCGGGGCTGGTGGGTCTGCCCAACGCGGGCAAGTCCAGCATCCTCGCCAGGGTATCGGCTGCGCGGCCCAAAGTGGCCGATTACCCCTTCACCACCCTGGAGCCCTCGCTGGGGGTGGTGGCCGTTCCGGGAGGCGGCAGCTTCGTCCTGGCCGACATTCCCGGACTCATCGAGGGGGCCCATGCGGGAAAGGGCCTGGGGCACCGGTTCCTGCGCCACATCGAGCGCACCCGCGTACTGGTGCACGTGCTGGATCTGGGCGCTCCCCCGGAACGGGAGTTGTATCGGGATTACCTCACGATCAACCGGGAACTCGAGCAGTATCACCCCGACCTGGCCCGGCGTCCCCAGGTGGTGGTAGCCAATAAGGTGGATCTGCCGGGGGCGCGGGAGAGATTGCGGGAACTGAGGGAGCGGTTGGGGCACGTGCATGCGGTGTCCGCCCTCACCGGAGAAGGGATTCCCGAGATGATCGTCGAAGTGGCGCGCGTTCTTGCCGGGCGTGAGCGGCCATGATATAATCGCTTCTGTAGACTACCGTTTCGGCAGGTTGATCGAGTGAGCCAATCCGTTCCGGATAATATCGGTATCATGGGTGGGACCTTCGACCCCATCCACCTGGGGCACCTGGTGACTGCAGAGACAGCTCGCCAGGCTTTTCATTTGCGCAAGGTTATCTTCGTGCCCGCGGGCAGGCCGCCTCACAAAGAAGGACGGGTGATTACGGAGGCGGGAGACCGGTACCTGATGACCGTGCTGGCCACCATCTCCCACCCCGATTTCTATGTAGACCGCATCGAGATCGACCGGGAAGGCCCTTCTTACAGCGTGGATACGGTGGCGTACTTCAGGGAGCAGTATCCGGACAGCAACCTGTATTTCATTACGGGTGCCGATGCGGTACTGGAGATCTGTTCCTGGCACAACTGTCACCGCCTGCTCTCTATGTGCCGGGTCGTGGCGGCCACCAGGCCCGGCTACGACCTGGCCGGTTTGAGCCGGCTCGCGGATGTAGTGGGGGAAGAACTTTTCTGCCGCATTGTCCCCCTGGAGGTACCTGCGCTGGCCGTGTCCTCGAGCGACCTGCGCAGACAGGTGGCTGAAGGGAAGTCCATCAGGTACCTGGTACCCCAGGCTGTGGAAGAATACATCCATAAGCACGGGTTGTACCGCAGGCCCCGAGAGCGCCGGGCGGCTGCTGATTGGGGCGTGGTTCACATAGAAGGGCCCATCTTGACAGGAAAGGCAGGTGAAGAGGATGGTTAGGACCCTGTACGTGGGAAACCTGCCGTGGGCTACCACGGAGGAGGAACTCGCCCGCGCGTTCTCGGCCTATGTGGAAGTTCGCGGTTGCCGCATCATCACCGATCGTGAAACCGGACGTTCCCGTGGTTTCGGGTTCGTGGAGGTAGATGAGGGCGACGTGGAGAAGGCCGTACACGCGATGAACGGCGCCATTATCGGCGGCCGGGAGATTGTGGTCAACGAGGCCAGACCGCGGCAGAACAAGTACTGAGACCTATCGCACCCAGAAACGAATGCCTCTCTTGCCAGGCCCCAAGGGAGGCTTCGTTTTGCGGCGAGGAGGGATTCCCGGACGGAGTACCTGGAAGCGGCTGTGGCGAGGCGGCTTCCCGCCCACAGGTGGGCCCACAGTTTGGGAACTGCTACCGTGGCGCGGGAACTCGCTCCCCGGTTGGGAGCTGATCCTGCCAAAGCGTGGATCGCCGGGCTGGTGCACGACATCGCCCGTGACCTGCCCGCGGGAGAACTGTTGTCGCTGGCAGGGTGTTTTGGTATACTGGTTGACACGGTGGAACGGGAGGCGCCCGAACTCCTCCACGGGCCGGTGGGGGCGGAACTGGCACGACGGGAGTTGGGTGTGGACGACCCGGAAATCCTGGATGCCGTGGCGCGGCACACGGTAGGCGGGGCGGGGTTGCGCCCGCTTTCGCTTCTGTTGTATCTGGCCGACTTCATAGAGCCGAACCGGGATTTCCCCGGGGTGGAGGAAGTGCGGCAGACGGCACGCAGGGACCCGGAACTGGCGGCACTTTGGACCATGGAAAAGACACTGACGTACCTGTTCCGGGAGGGCCTGCCTGCCCACCCGGCGACGCTGGAGGGTCGCAACTTCCTGTTGTCCAGGTTGGTCAAGGAGGGTCGGTGGCGTCCCTGGGGAGGCGGGGCTCAGGATGCCCGGTGTCATGATCGAGCCCACGCGGGCAGCAACGAGACTCGGACGGAAAAGGAATAAGCCGGGCCGCCGGCCGTGGAAGTGGGTACTGCTGGGGGTGCTGATGCTGCTGGCCGGCTGGGTGGGGTGGGCCGGCTATATGACGTACGCCGGCCTGCGCCAGGGGCTGGGTACGGGGGAGGGTGAGGTGGCGCCTCCCCTGGTGGAACCGGGATCCCGCGTGAACGTGCTTGTGCTGGGCCTGGATTTCCAGTTGGATGCCCATGGCAAACCCATCACGGACTGGCGGCGATCCCGTGGGCGTGCTGACACGATTATGCTGGTCAGTTTTGACCTGGAACGCAGGGAAGTGGGTGTACTTTCCTTGCCCCGCGACTCCCGCGTGGAGATTCCCGGCCACGGTTCCGAAAAGCTCAACGCCGCCCACGTCTACGGGGGGCCAGGCCTGGCCATGCGCACGGTGGAGGAACTCACGGGGGTCCCCGTTCATTACTACGTGCGCACCAGTTTCGATGGTGTGGCCCGCCTGGTGGACCTGCTGGGCGGGGTGGAATTCGATGTGCCCCGGGACATGCATTACGAGGATCCCTACCAGAACCTGTACATCCATCTCAAGGCGGGGCGGCAGGTGCTTGACGGGGAAGCGGCAGTGAAACTCCTTCGCTTCCGGCAGTACCCGGATGGGGACATAGAGCGCATCCGCGTGCAACAGGCCTTCGTGATGGCGGCGGCCAGGAAGGCCCTTTCCGTGGTCACGCTGGCCCGGTTACCTTTCCTGGTGGATGATGTGCTGGCCTGTGTGGAAACCAACGTGCCGGCGGGCAGGGTCCTGGCCCTGGCCCGGCTGGGATTGAGTCTGGACCCGGATGCCATACGGATGGGTACCGCTCCCGGGGTGCCCCGGGACATCGGGGGAGTGAGTTACTGGATCCTGGACCAGGTGGGGCTGGCCCGCACCGTACGACAGGTACTGTACGGGATCGAGTACCCCGTACTGGTGGAGGTGTTAAACGGCAGCGGACGACCTGGTCTGGCAGCTCGAGCCGGCGACATCCTGCGTAAGCAGGGGTTCTCCGTAGTGCGCATCGGTAACGCCAGCGGGGAGCACCGCCGTACCGTAATCCAGGTGCGCGGGGCCGGTGATCTGGAGGCCGATGCGGTGGCAGCCGCATTGTCGGGCATGGTGAGCCGGCCCGCCGTGCAGAGGTTACCCAGTGAGGCCAATGGTGAGGCCGGAGGACAGGGTCGCAGTCAGGCCGGTGGGCAGGGTGGCGAACAGGGCACACCCTCCCGGGACGGCAGCGGAACCGCCCAGCTTACCGTGATCCTGGGCGACGATGTAGCGGCACCGGGGAGTGAACCATAACGGCGCAGGGGAGTGAGCCGTAACTTGGAAGCTCTCGAACTGGCCCTGCTGGCGGCACGAGCCGCGGAGGACAGGAAGGCCAGGGACGTCATGGTCATGGAGATGCGAGAACTCACTACGGTGACAGACTACTTTGTGCTGGCCAGCGGGCGTACCCCCATACAGGTGCGCGCCATTGCTGACCATGTGGAGGACGAAGCCTCCCGGCGGGGGGCCCGTTTGCTCCACCGGGAAGGGTACGAGCGTGGTCGATGGGTGCTGCTGGACTACGGTGACGTGGTCGTCCATGTCCTGTGTGAGGAAGAGCGAAAGTTCTATGCCCTCGAGCGCCTGTGGGGTGACGCCCCGGTTGTATACAGTGCCGGCAGCCCGGCGCTGGCGGTAGAGAGCGGGAATTGACGGTGCGCCCCTTACGTGTCATCCAGGACAGTCCGGCCCGGGTGCTGGTGGTCGGTTTTGCCGCCGTGATTGCGGTCGGCACCCTGCTTTTGATGATTCCCGCTGCTACTGCGCCCGGGCGGCGCACGGACTTCCTCACCGCGCTTTTTACCGCCACCTCTGCCACCTGCGTGACGGGACTGGTGGTGGTGGACACGGCCACCCACTGGTCCTGGTTGGGGCACGTGATCATCGCCTGCCTCATCCAGGTGGGAGGGCTGGGCATCATGACCATGTCCACGTTCTTTGCCCTGCTCATAGGCAAGCGAATTACTCTGCGGGAGAGGCTGGTGATGCAGGAGGCACTGGGACGGTTTACCGCGGCCGGTATCGTCCGCCTCGTGCGCCTGGTCCTGCTGACCACCGCCCTCTGTGAAGGCCTGGGCACCCTGCTGCTGTTTTCCCAGTTGGTGGGGCGGTATCCGGCCCCGCGTGCCCTCGCCCTGGCGGCCTTCCACAGCATCTCGGCCTTCAACAATGCGGGATTCGACCTGTTCTCGGTGAGCCTGCAGCCGTTCGTGGACGATGCCGGGGTGGTGCTGGTGGTCGCTGCTCTTATCATTCTGGGAGGCCTGGGATTCGTGGTTCTGGCTGACTTGTGGGGTATCCGGAGGGGTCACTGGCGGCCCACCCTGCACACCTTCCTGGTGCTCAGGGTTACCGCCCTCCTCATTCTGTTTGGCACCCTGTTCATCCTGGTGCTGGAGTGGAACAATCCCCTCACCCTGGGCCCGCTTTCCTTGAAGGGGAAAATCCTGGCTGCGCTGTTCCAGGCAGTCACCCCCCGTACGGCCGGCTTCAGTGTGGTCCCGGTGGGGGGGCTAACCGTCCCCACCCTGCTGCTGACCATCATCTTCATGTTCGTGGGAGCTTCGCCGGGAGGCACCGGCGGGGGAGCCAAGACCACCACCGTTGCTTCCCTGGTGCTGGCCGTTTGGGCCACGGTGCGGGGGTACCCGGAAATAACGGTGCATGAGCGCAGGTTGCCCTGGGACGTGGTGCAGAGGGCACTGGCCATCACCTTCATTTCCCTCGCCCTGGTGATGGCCGTGAGCATGGCACTGAGTCTGACCGAAGGGGGCGAGTACCTCCCCCTGCTCTTTGAAGCCACGTCGGCATTCGGCACCGTGGGGTTGTCCACCGGGGTGACGCCTGACCTTTCCGTGCCGGGACGCCTGCTCATCATCCTGACCATGTTCGCGGGGCGGGTGGGTCCTCTCACGCTGGCGATCGCGCTCGCCAAGCGTGCCCGTCCCCTGCCGCCCCTGCACTACCTGGAGGAGAAAGTGGCCGTGGGTTGAAAATCTCCAGGGTGACCGCGGGGGGCTGCCCGAGTCGCAAGGAAAGCGATAATATTTGAAGGCGGGCAGGGATGAGCGCATGAGAGAGTTCGCTGTGCTGGGGTTGGGACGCTTCGGGAGTGCAGTGGCCAAGGCCCTGTTCGAACAGGGACATTTCGTGCTGGGCGTGGACACCGACGAGGCGAAGGTGGCTGCCATCAGCCAGTGTTGCTCACGGGCGGTGCGGGCCGACGTCACCGACGAGGAGGCGCTGCGGGCGCTGGCCATCTGGGAGTACGACGCGGTCGTGGTGGCCATGGGCAACCTGCAGGTCAGCCTGCTTACCACCATCCTCCTCAAAGAGATGGGCACCAAGTACGTCATCGCCAAGGCCGCCTCGGAGATCCACGGAAAAGTGCTCCGCAAGCTGGGAGCGGACCGGGTGGTGTTCCCCGAGCGTGACATGGGGGTGCGGGTGGCCCGCAATCTCACCGCCTTCCGGGTGGTGGACCACCTGGAAGTGTCCCCCGAGTTCAGCCTCGTGGAACTCACCGCCGGCAAAGAAATGGCCGGCAAGACCTTACGCCAGCTCAGCCTGCGCGCTCGGTACGGGGTCAACGTCCTCATGATAAAAAAGGGCCAGGAGGCCACATATCTGCCTCTGGCGGACGAAGTGGTGAACGAAGGCGACGTGCTGGTGGTGGCGGGTCGCAACGAGGCGCTGGCCCGCTTCGAGAAGGTGCTGGAAGAGGCAGCCCGCGTCGGCCACCTTCCCTAGCCCGCGTAGCCGGTGCCGCGATTCCAAATTTAGTGGACTTGCGTTTTCCTTGACGGCTGCGACGGTCCGTCATATAATACGGCTTGAACTGCATTAACGCGAACGGCCGTGATGGGGAGCAGTAGGCCGTGGCTGCCCGGTCAGAGAGCCGGTGGGTGGTGCAAACCGGTCGAGCGGCAGGCCGAACTCACCCCGGAGCCGATGCAGCGAAGGGCCCGTCGGGTGCGTGAGGGAATGAGCTGGCTTCCAGTTCACCAGGTTGCCTCACGCGGGGATGCGGGAGGGCTCGGGTAGCTGCAACCGGGTCGATGCCCGTTACAGCCATGAGTGGATAAAGCGTGGGGCCGTAGCTCAGTTGGGAGAGCGCATGAATGGCATTCATGAGGTCGTGGGTTCGACTCCCATCGGCTCCACCAGAGTTTTTCTTGCTTTATCAAGCGGGGTGGTACCGCGGGAGGATTCCCGTCCCCATGGGGGACGGGAATTTTTCGTAGCCAGGGCGGTTTTCCCGGGGTGCCCTCCATCAGGGGAGGTAGTGAGTTGGCCACGGGTTACGAGCCTCACAGCCGCGAACTTTACTGGCTCGACCGCTGGGAAGAGTGGGACCTCTACCGGGCCGAGCAGGATCCTTCCCGGCCCAAGTATTACTGTCTGGAGATGTTCCCCTACCCGTCGGGCGACTTTCACATGGGTCACTCGCGCAACTACACCATCGGGGACGTACTGGCCCGCTTCCGCCGCATGAACGGGTATAACGTGCTCCACCCCATGGGGTACGACGCCTTCGGTCTTCCCGCGGAGAATGCAGCTATCCTGCGGGGCATGCATCCCGCCCGGTGGACATGGGGGAATATCGACAAGCTGCGCTACTGGTTCCGCCGCATGGGGTATTCCTACGACTGGGAGCGGGAGATATCCACCTGCCACCCGGATTACTATCGGTGGACCCAGTGGATGTTCCTGTTCCTGCACCGCCGCGGGCTTACCTACCGCGCCCGTGCTCCCGTCAACTGGTGCCCCCGCTGCGCCACCGTGCTGGCCAATGAACAGGTGGTGCAGGGGGGATGCTGGCGCTGCCACACCCCGGTGGTGAGGAAGGAACTGGAGCAATGGTTCTTCCGCATCACCGCCTATGCCGACCGGCTGCTGGAAGATCTCAAGCTGCTGGATGGGTGGCCGGAGCGGGTGAAGGTAATGCAGGCCAACTGGATTGGGCGCTCCGAGGGAGCAGAAATCCGCTTCCCGGTGGAAGAACTTGGCGAGGACATCACCGTGTTCACCACCCGGCAGGACACGCTGTACGGCGCGACCTTCATGGTCCTGGCCCCAGAACACCCCCTGGTCAAGCGGTTGGTGGCGGGTAAGCCCCATGAGGCTCGGGTGCTGGAGTTCGTGGCCGAGGCCACCCGGCGGCAGCAGCAACCGGATGAAGCGGTGGCCGAACGCCCCAAAGAGGGGATTTTCCTGGGCTCATACTGCCGCAATCCGGCCACCGGCGAACGGATGCCCATCTGGGTGGCCGATTACGTGCTCATGGAGTACGGGACGGGGGCGGTGATGGGGGTTCCCGCCCACGACCAGCGCGACTTCGAGTTCGCCCGCCAGCACGGGCTGCCCGTGCGGGTGGTCATCCAGCCCCCTGGAGGGAACCTGGATGGGGAGACCATGTCCATGGCCTACGACGGGCCCGGCGTCATGGTGAACTCGGGCCCCTTCGACGGGACTCCCAGCGAAGAGGGCAGGGCCCGCGTTACGGCCTGGGGTCAGGAGCAGGGTTGGGCGCGGCCCGCCGTCCAGTACCGGCTGCGCGACTGGTTGGTATCCCGCCAGAGGTACTGGGGTGCACCCATCCCCGTGGTCTACTGCGAAAAGTGCGGCATCGTGCCCGTCCCCGAGGAAGATCTGCCCGTGCTGCTGCCCGAGGTGGTGGATTTCTCGCCCAGGGGCATGTCTCCCCTGGCCACGTCCCGGGAGTTCGTGGAGACCACCTGCCCCACCTGCCGGGGGCCGGCCCGGCGGGAGACGGATACCATGGATACCTTTGTGTGCTCCTCCTGGTACTACATGCGCTTCGTCTCTCCCCGCTACACGGCGGGGCCCTTCCAGAAGGAGGCGGCCTTCTACTGGCTGCCCGTTGACCAGTACACGGGCGGCATAGAGCACGCAGTGCTGCACCTCCTGTATTCCCGGTTCTTCACCAAGGTGCTGTACGACGCCGGGCTGGTCCCCGAGCCGGAACCCTTCCGCCGCCTGCTCACCCAGGGGATGGTGCTCAAGGACGGGGCGGCCATGTCCAAGTCGCGGGGCAACGTGGTGGAGCCGGGACCCATCGTGGAAAAGTACGGTGCCGATACCGCCCGCATATTCGTGCTGTTTGCTGCCCCGCCCGAGAAGGAGATCGATTGGTCGGAGCGGGGCGTGGAAGGCGCCTTCCGCTTCCTGATGCGGGTGTGGCGCCTGGGCGAGGTGCGGCACGGCCTCTTCCGTCAGGTTTCCGGTGAGCCCGGGAGTGAGGTAGACAGCGCCGGGAGGGAGGTACGGCGCCTGGTACACCGCACCATCAAGAAGGTCACGGAGGACGTGCGGGACCGCTACATGATGAACACGGCTCTGGCCGCCCTCATGGAGATGGTCAACGGCCTGTATGCGTACGTGGGCGAGGATCGCACCGGTGGCGACCCGGAGGTGGTGGCCGAGGCCCTTCACAGCCTGGCCCGTCTTCTGGCGCCGTTTGCGCCCTTCCTGGCGGAAGAAATGTGGCACCACCTGGGAGGGGACGGGAGCGTGCACAGGCAGCCGTGGCCTGCCTACGATCCTGCCCTGGTGGCGGTCGAGGAAGTGACCGTGGTGGTGCAGGTCGACGGGCGGGTGCGTCATCGCTTCCAGGCCCCGGCCGATGCCACCCCCGAGGACCTGGAGGCTCAGGCGCTGGCGGCACCGCGGGTGCGGCAGTTCCTGGCTGGCAGGGAGGTGGCCCGCGTGGTGACCGTCCCCGGCAAGCTGGTGAGCATCGCCACCGTCCCTCTGGCTGACAGGAGTAGCCGTTCTCCTTGAGGTGGAACGGGGCCCGGAACAGCCCGCCGGGGACCATGTTTCCTGGTGGAAGGAACTGGGTAGCGTGATGGCGAAACAGTAAAGGGGCGGCTCCCGCTGAGGGAGCCGTCTGCCTATGCTGACCTGTACTGGCCTGAGCTGCAGGGGGGAGGTGCGGGGGCAGTGTCTTCGCCTGAGCGTCTGGCCACGGTAGTGCTGCTCAGCCTGGCCCTGCTGGCGGTACCGGTTACCCTGTGGCGTCATGGTGCCCTGGGTAGCGGGCTGTTGGGAGTGCATGATTATGGTCGTGCGGAGCCTGCTGCGCCGTCCCGCAGCGATCGACTGCCAGGAACGGGGGGCGGGTCCGAACCACCAGGAGCAGGTGACGACTCTCAGCCGGGGGGAGAGCATCACGGAGGGGGTGACGGTCTTCAGCCGGGGCAGGGGGTTAGCGCGCCCGAGCCCTATCGGGGTGTGGATGCGGGCGGCCCGGACGGGGGACTGGTTGTGCACGTGGCGGGGGCGGTAAGAGATCCGGGGGTGTATACCCTGCCCGCGGGCGCCCGGGTGGTGGACGCCATCCGGGCGGCGGGCGGGGAAAGGGACGAAGGTGCCGCCTGGGTCCTGAATCTCGCCGCGCGGGTTCTGGACGGAGATCGCATCTACGTGCCCACCCGGCAGGAGGTGGCGGGGTCCGGGGCCGGGACCAACTGGCAACAAGCGTCTCCGGTCGCCTCCGGTGGGACCGGACCCCTGCGGCCGGTTGATATCAACCACGCTTCCGTCCAGGAGCTGGATACCGTTCCCGGAATCGGTCCTGCTCTGGCGCAACGCATTGTGGCTTTCCGCAAGGCCAACGGCCCCTTTGCTCGAGTGGAAGACCTCACCAGGGTTCCTGGCATCGGACCCAAAACCCTGGAGAGCATGAAGGACTGGCTGGTTGCCCGGTGAGGGGCCCTGATGCCTGCTGGAGGGCCCAGTACTTCGGCTAACGCCTGGCCGGAGAGCGCTTTCGCGCTTGCGGGGACAGGCAGGCGGCGAGGCAGTGAGGGGGGCAGTGATTGCAGGCAGTTGCTGAACCGTGCTAAGATCAGGCTGTCGCGTGCTCCGCTGAGGGGAAGGGAGAGAAATTGGGTTTTTCTTTGCGCTGTACGCGTTGCGGAGAGGTTTACCCGGCCGATCCGGCGGCCACTACCTGCCCGGTGTGTGATGGGGGTCCGGAATCCCCCAGCATCCTGGAAGTGAGGCAGGAAAGCGGACTGGATCGCGGCATGTGGGAAAGGATGTTGGCCCGATCTCCGCGTGAGTGGGGGATATGGCGCTTCGGAGAGATGCTCCCCGTGGAGAGGGTGCCCAGGAACTGCGGCGGTGAGGTGCTCACCGGAGGTGAAGGTGACACGCCGCTCCTGCGGGCATGGCGGCTGGGGGAGGAGTTGGGAGTCGACCTCTATCTGAAAAACGAAGCCTTCAATCCCACCGGCTCTTTCAAAGACCGGGTGGCTGCCATGGTGGTGGCCAAGGCCCTCGAGGCGGGGGCAGGCCGGCTGATCCTTTCGTCTTCCGGTAACATGGCGGCGGGGGTGGCTTCCCTGGCGGCGGTGGCGGGTTTGCGGGTCACGGCGGTGGTGGCACCGGAGACCAGCGTGGCCAAGGTGGCTCAGATCAAGATGTACGGGGCGGACGTGGTGCGGGTAGGCCCCACTGAGACGGACCGCCTGAATCTGTGTCTGGAAGCGGCCCGGCGCCTGGGATGGTTCACCGCCACTTCTCCCCTTTGTCCGTACGGGTCTTACGGGGCCAAGACCATGGCCTACGAGGAGTGGTATCAGCTGGGCGCGCGCAGAGACCGCGCGCCCGACTGGGTGGTTATCCCGGTGGGGTACGGCTGCAATTTCGTGGGGCACTGGAAGGGATACCTTGACCTCCTGGAGGCCGGTTTCATTTCCCGCCTGCCCAGGCTGGTGGCGGTACAGCCGGAAGGGTCTCCTTCCCTTGTGAAGGCCTGGGAGGAAGGAAAGGAAGAAGGCGTACCGGGTCCTCAGAATTCCATCGCGGGTGGCATTTCCCAGACCCTCACCCTCAATGCCCGCCAGTGCCTGCAGGCCATGCGCCAGACGGCGGGCCTAGGCGTGACGGTGAGTGACACAGAAATGCTGGATGCTCAGCGCGATCTGGCGCGCCGGGCGGGCGTGTTCGCGGAACCTTCGGCCGCAGCAGCGGTTGCGGGCGTCAAGAAGCTGGCCGCCCGCGGGATGTTCGCGCCGGGCGATAGCGTGATTGCGGTGCTCACGGGGAGCGGGCTCAAAGATACTGAAATGGCGCTCCAGTCGGCCGGTGGCGATGCCCCCACCATTCCCCCCCGGGTCGAAGCGCTGCTGGAGGTGCTTCCCCCGGAGTAGTTGGGGAGGCACCGGTGGATTGACGCCGGGCACGCGGCCGGTGTATGATGCTGACGGGTAGCATCCTGATCACGGAGGAGCTACACCGTGAGCGAGCGAGTACGGGAAAGAGGCTGCTTGGATCCGCAAGGACCGGGACAGGCGGACAAAAACCGGGCCTTTCTGCCTGTGACGGGCAGGAGGCTCTTTTTGTGCTCGGGGGCGCCTGAGCGGGTGGCCAAGTGCGGCCGCTGCCTTGTACGCCGGCTCGCGAACCCCTGCCTTGGGCGTCGGGTCGCGGGTCCCATGCTCGCCGCGGTGGCTCGAGGGGGGTTCTGACATGACTCTAGTCAAAGTGTCTACGCGGCAGGTGGCGGTGGCCGGGCTGCTGGGCGCCCTCACCATCGCCCTGGGGCTGACCCCGCTGGGGTTTGTCCCCGTGCCCACCCCGGCAGGTAGCGCCACCACCATGCACATCCCGGCGATCATCGCCGGAGTGGTGGAAGGGCCCGCCGTAGGAGCCGCGGTGGGGGTAATCTTCGGGTCCTTCTCCTTCTACCGGGCGCAGACCCAGGCCAATCCCGTGGCACGCATGATGTTCACCGACCCGCTGATCGCGTTTTTGCCGCGGATTCTGATCGGGGTGGTGGCCTGGACGGTGTTCTGGTTCTGTCAGCGGGGGGCAACTGTGACCACCGGTAGGGGTGCCCGCAGCCTGTTTGCGGCCGCCTTCGGAGGCGTGGTGGCCCACACCTGCTACCAGGCCATGTTCCGCTACGAAATGCTGGACGGTGCAGCCGCTCTGGGGGTGGGGCTGGCGACGGGCGCCGTGGTGGCTGCCGTGGTGTGGAAGGTGCTGTCAGTCCGCGCCGGGGCGGTGGGGCTGGCCGCCCTGGCCGGTAGCTTGACCAACACGGTGGGTGTGCTCGGCCTCTCCGTGCTGAGGGGTTACATCCCCGCCCCGGCCGCCCTGGCAGTGGGAGTCCTGCACGGCATCCCCGAGATGCTGGTGGCATCCGTCCTCGCCGTGCTCGTCTACCGGGGACTGGCCAAGCGCGCCTGAACGGGCCCCAGCTCGTGACGTTCGAGGGCGTGGTTGGCGGGGGGCCAGCGCCCGGGGGCCCCGGGGCGGTCACTGTCACCCGGGGCGGTCTGGCATGTTGCCTCAGAATAAAAAGTACTTGTACCACGGATCGTTGCCTCAGAATGAAAGGTACTTGTACTCAAGTGGGTTAACCCCTTTCTGCGAGGACTGGGGTTTGAGCGGAGACGACTGAGTCGA